>LKUH01000519.1 GCA_001412425.1 Candidatus Cloacimonas sp. SDB | reverse complement strand
CTCAGGGTTATATTCTTTTAAAAAATGCTCAATCAACAGGGGAATATCTTCTTTTCTTTCTCTGAGCGGAGGCATGGAAATAGGTACGACATTAAGCCTGTAGAACAGGTCTTCACGAAAAGTACCTTTTAACAACTCATCTTCCAGTTTTTTATTAGTTGCTGCAATTATTCTGACATCCACCTGTACCGAGCTGGAACTTCCCACCGGCTCGAAGGTCATATTCTGTAGTACCCGCAGTAGTTTTACCTGAATCTGAGGTGATATTTCTCCGATCTCATCCAGGAATAACGTACCGCCGTCTGCTTCTTCAAATCGACCCTTTCTATCTTTAAAAGCACCGGTAAAAGAACCTTTGACATGGCCAAATAGTTCGCTTTCCAGCAGGTTACCCGAAAGTGCTGCGCAATTCACTTTTACCAGTTTTTTATTACGGCGGGGGCTGAATTCATGGATCAGGTCGGCTATCATTTCTTTTCCAGTTCCGCTTTCTCCAGATATAAGAACTGTTACGGGATGGAAAGCGACCCTTCTAACAATACTGAGGATCTCTTTGATATTAGCACTTTTCCCGATAAAGTTTTCCGAAATTTCCTTATCCGGAAGTTCATAAAAAACCTCTTCACTTTCTTTGTTGATCTTAAGCTGATTACCGATCTGAGTTATTTTGGAATAGAGCTCTTCAAGATCAACCGGTTTAAGAATATAATCCGCTGCACCTGCTTTAATTACCTGAACTGCATCATTTACATCGCTGAAGGCAGTTATAATGATCACCGCAGCGAAAGGATTTAATTGTTTTATCTCTCTTAAAACTTCCAGACCATTTTTTAAGGGCATTTTAAAATCAGAGATCACCAGATCTATCTCATTTTCCTCATATTTTCTTAACCCTTCCTGGCCATTTTGAGCAGTTACAATTTTAATGCCTTTCTTGGAAAGGAATCCCTGCAATATTTCTCTTTGCGAAGCACTGTCTTCAATTAATAAAATATTCATTCGTTATTCCATATTTTCATTCGGGATCCGGATTACTACTTTAGTATCAATCTCTTCCCTGCTCATCAATTCTATTGTTCCATTATGAGCTTCAACGATTTTCCTGCTTAATGATAAACCGATTCCTGTTCCATTTTCTCTGGTAGTAAAGTAAATATCCCAGATCTGGTCAATATTTTCTTGAGCTATTCCGGGACCGTTATCTTCAACGCTTATCTCCAGTTGATCTTTAATCTTTGCGGCAGAGATCTGAATCTTTTTCTCCTGGTGTGTATTTTCGAGAGCTTCCAGAGAATTTTTCACCAGATTTATCAATACCTGTTTGATCTTTTCATTATCAAGGTTGAAAATCAGATTGAAATCACAGGAAAGTGCAAGTTCGATATCATTCTGCTTCATATTTTCTGCGAAGAGGTTTTGCACCGAATAGAGTAATCTGCTGATATTTGTTGGTTTTTTGTCCAATTCTATAAGTTTTGTGTAATTAAGAAAAGTTTCAGTAATTTTATTCAATCTGGCCAATTCTCCCCGAGATATATCAAGCATTCTGTTATATTCAGCTTCATTTTCGGTCACTTTAAACTCATTTCTTATCCTTTGCAGTATCATATTAACCGAGTTCAGAGGATTTTTGATCTCATGAGCGACTTCTCCACCCAGTGCAGCAATCTCTTTAAAACGCATAGCAAAATTCAAATTCTGCACAGATTTCTTATATTTAATAAAGTAAATATAAAATATGTATTCCAGAAGCAAAAAAATTATAAAAACTATTGAGAACATTATTATAACTGAATTTCTTCGATTTGCAGCAGCTTTAATTCTGGTTAGGTGAGTTCCCAGCCTGATAATACCAAAATCGTAATCATCCACTTGAAAGGGCAATACTGTTTCTATTATTTTTGAATTTTCAAATTCGATGATCCTGCTGTCACTCTTGCCCTTTTTTACTACTCCCATTAAGAAATCATCATTTTTAATTCTAGAAATGGAACTTACACTTTCTGTGGCAGCCAAAATGCCCAGAGTATCCTGAATAGCTATGTATTTTATATGTATGTCGCTGAGATCCCGGGGTGAATTCTCCAGTTGAGTTGCACGGGCAAAATCGATTAGAGAATTTAGAGATATACTTCTGATGTAACTTTTTATAACTTCAGTACTTACAGAACTTAAATAATAGTTATCCCCTGCTTTTAAAATGTAAAAAAGAGCAAGGCTGTTTTCAGTGTTCGGGGCAGGAAGTTCCAGAATTATATTATCCCCATTTTTCAGCTCCAGTAAAGAAAGGTCATACTGATATTTTCCTTTTGACTGACTGGAAGCGACAATTTCATTCTCTGAATTAATTATTGCCAACTCTTCTAATTCCAGAATCCGAGTTAAATTTGTCAGATTTTTTTTATCTGCTGTTTTTGTTAACTCAACTGCTGCTGATAATTTGTCGTAAAACAGATCCTCAATTTTCTCAGTTGAAAAAATATTATTTATTACAGACTGTTTTAAAAGGTCCAGATAGATGAGATTATGAAATTTTTCTTCCCGTAATTGCAATTTTTCGTTATTATGCTGAACAATAAATATTCCAAGCCAGATTATTATTATCATTAAAGCCAGAATTAACAGAAGTGCTTTTATCTTATTTTCTTCTTTCATACTTTACCTGGTGAAAATATCAAATTGAGTTTTAAAACCTAATCCTATTTCAAGGATTTCACTTTTTTCCTCATCATCTTGAATGAAATTCACATCACCTTCAAGAAATATTATCACACCGTTATTAAGAATATAATCAAAATAGCCGTTGAAGTTCAGATTGTATTCATAATATTTTTTTAACACTGCTACAGGCAGGAATTCTTTTCGGGAAAAAGACACACCTGGGTTAAGCAATAAATACTTTTTCAGAGCTTTAATTTTAAGATACACTTTCTGCTCATTATAACAGGTTTCATCAAAAAGCTCTTCCTGCTGATATAATATACTGTCTGTGGAATTCAAATTGTAGTTAAGCAGCAATCCTAAAGATAAGCCTGTTTCTTCTGATAACGGTGTTGTTATCTTGAAATCATAGTTTAGGTTGAAAATTTGCTCTGAGTCAATCTGCAGGTAATTAATCTGATTTATGTTAAAATTAAAACGCTGGTGCAGACTTAAATCAGCAAAATAATTTTTTTTCAGGAGATAGATTCCGCCTTTCAGGATATCAAATTTATAAGAATTCAGCAATCTCTGCCAGTAAAAATCCAATCCATATTCCCAAAAATAGGTATATTCTTCTTTAAGAAGCGAAACCGAATTATTTAATGTCATCAATTTGAGATCAGCAAGTGAATTATTTTTTAGATCTATATAAAAATATTGT
>LKUH01000518.1 GCA_001412425.1 Candidatus Cloacimonas sp. SDB | reverse complement strand
GTGTTGGAATGCGATCAACTCCCAGCGTACCGGAAGTGATCTTAGCTGCATCCAGACTCGGAATACGAGCCACATTGAAACTGCCGGATGTGATCTTGGAAGCATCGAGACTGGGTATCTGCGATGCAGATAAAACACCAGTAATCTTAGCTGCCGAGATATCGGGTAATTGAGTATCAGGAAGCTTTCCATCAGCACCTAACTGCGCTACTCCATTAGCAACACCAAGCTGGTCGGAATCAAGAATCGATTTCCATTGTCCTGCCATTCTACTTCTCCTTTTCTATTAGATTCTCAAAGTGCTGCATCATGAGAAGAGCACCTTCAGTTTTTAGGATTTTCTGCTGTGTATCGTTAAGCAATAAACTGAGTCTTTCATGCTCAGATTTGAGTTCTTCTTTCTGCTGTTCAATCAGCTTTTTTACATTCATGCTTGCTCCTTATAAATATATGGTTTGCCGTCTTTTATAAATATCTGACCAGCACCTGCTTCTACCGGAAATTCACTGCCGGAGAGGATCAGGTTCTGATTGTTAATCCCCAGGTCTTCTTTCTCATCGACTGTGGAATAGATTGTCTTCACAAAGGCTACATTCTTGTCTGTAGATACAGTGGGAGTGGTTTTCTTATTGATTAAATCCCACACTGAATTGAATCTTATTGATTTCATATCTGCATTAACTCAGATACCTTCTGAGCTAAAGTATTGGATGAATGAAGCACATTTGCCAGAGCCTGCAGAGCATCTGCATCCTGAGCAAAGGAATCGATAATATTGCCAATGGTTAACTGAGATTCGATCAGGTTAAGTCTTTCAATTATATTGTTATTGGTTTCATGAAAGATATGCAGATAGGTTTTTGATTTACTGGATAATCCTGAATAAGCTGTCGTGATGATAGTTAGCTCATCTCCATCGACAACATTTGTGAGTAAATCACCATCGATAAAGATGTAGTTGGAAGAGCTGTAAATCTCACAGAGAGTAATTCCATCTTTCTGAACTTCAAGACTCCAATGCGACACATTGATTACTGGCGAAGTGTTATTGATAACTCTGATACCACCATAGCGATTTGTGATCTGTGCAGATAAATTTACAGTGGTGAGATCTACAATAATCAGATTCAGAGTATTATTAATAGTAGCGATATCAGTATTTATGCTATTGATATGATGTCCGACATCCTGACTATCCGGCATCATGACATCATCTGCCAGATGTCCATGACCGGGAGCTGAATAATTATGCGTATGGTTTACATCTGCTTTTCCGGATATAAGAGCTGCTATCTCGGACTCCACATTGGATCCATTAGCAGTTTTGATTTGATCTGCATTATGCTTATTAGATCCTGTTCCAGTGTGGTTTGAGATACCATCAGCATTAGATTTCATCTGCGCATCGATAACATCCAGATTGTTATTCAAAGCCTGTGCCCAGCCAGATTCACCAGCCTGTGGTTTATATAAATTATAATTAGTGGTCTCAGCCATTGTTACTCCTTAGAATCCCCAGTTCTCTCCCCAATCTGATCCCCAGCCAAAAATGTTATCGAAGTTGATATAGTTCAAACTCTGATATATAGATTTAAAAGAGAATTTTACCTTATTCTTAAATGACCGCGTATCATCTTCCAGTTTCGGCAGTTTATCAATAATCAGCGGAAACTGAAGTGTGGTCTCTGCAGTATCGAATTCGATGTAAAGCTGCTCCGCATCGTTAAGATGCTCTACCAGATTATCGTATTCAATCGGAAGCAGGATAGCTTCACATTCGATGCTGTCTTCATGATAAGGTTCTCTTCTTATTATAATAGTAGGATCAAAGGCATTCTGCTTTTCTATTCGGTATTTTACTTCCGGCTCGTATTCAACAATACCGTTCTCCACTACGTAGCCATCTACTATCCCATCTGCTATTTTGATAATGCGAAATCCATCATAGCTCAGCATTATAACTCCCATGCCTTGATCTTGTATTCATCAGCTTTGGCATCTCGCTGGATTTCAGTGATA
>LKUH01000517.1 GCA_001412425.1 Candidatus Cloacimonas sp. SDB | reverse complement strand
AACTCGGGAAAACTAATTACATGGTAAAAGTATTTGACATTATGTAATATTAAAGTATATTTAATAAATATAAAAGTTAAGTGAGGTAAAAAAATGCCGAAGGTTATTGTATTTAGCACTCCTACGTGTTCCTGGTGCAGGAAACTAAAAAGTTATCTGAAAGAAAACAATATCAGGTTTACTGATGTTGATATTTCTCGTGATGCGAAAGCTGCTCAGGATATGTTCAGAAAAACAAGGCAGCAGGGGGTACCTCAGATGTGGGTTAATAATCAACCGATAGTTGGTTTTGATAAAATTAAGATAGACAGATTATTGGAAATCAGGAGATAAAATGTTGAAAAAGATATTGATGATCATGGTCCTGGCAGTTCTGGTTTATTACAGTTTTGCTTCGCAAAAAGAAATTGAACTGGAACACTTGAATCTGCAAACTTTCAAAGAAAAAATATTTGATTATGAAAATTCTCAGGAATGGAAATATAAGGGAGAATTGCCTGCAATTATTGATTTCTATGCTGATTGGTGCGGTCCCTGTCAAATTGTAGCACCAATTATGGTAGAACTTTCCCAGGAATATGAAGGGAAAATTGCAGTATATAAAATTGATACTGAAGATCAGAGAGAGTTGGCTGGAATGTTTGGAATTCGAAGTATACCGGCGATATTATTTATTCCCAAAGAAGGTAAACCCCAGATGTCGAGCGGGGCTTTACCTCAAGATGAATACACAAAAATGATTAAAGAGATTTTAAAAGTAGAATAATTTTTGTCCGGAACGAAAGAAAAATACTAAACTAACAATATCTCTATTTCGGTTCATTAATAACAAGTTCGGCATAATAGCTGTCTTCTTGTTTTTCCAGTGTGAAACCTCTTTTCTTGAACATATGCAGCATAATGTGGTTATTTGCCAGAATATTTGCTGTGATTTTCTGAATTCCCCTCTTTCTGGCAATATTGTGGATATAGTCTGTAAACTTATTACCTAATCCGAGATTCTGCCAGGGATCTGCAATAACAATAGCGAATTCTGCAGTTTCATTATATTGATCAGCGATCAATCTTACAACACCAGCCATCATTTTTTTCCCATTTTCTTCTACTTCAGCAATTATGGCAATTTCACGATCATAATCTATCTGAGTATATCTAATAAGTTCTTCATGGGAAATATCTTTAATTAACTGGAAGAAACGGAACCTTTGAGTTCTTTCCGAGAAATTGGAGAACATTTCTTGTTCCATGAATTCATCTTCAGGTTTAATTGCTCTTAAGATGGCTTTTTGACCATTATTCATGATAAATTCTGTTGTATATTCAGAAGGATAGGGCGAAATCACCAGGTGTCTACTGGTATTAATCGGAGCATCTTTTTCTGATTTATCCAGAAGAACTTTTGCGTCCAGTACTACACCCCCACGTTCATCTACTCCAAAGGGATTTATATCAATTTCTTTGATCTGAGGAAAGTCCATAATAAGATAGGCAAATTTATACAGCAGGAACTGAATAGAGGGAATATCAGCTCCTGGCATACCTCTATAGCCTTTTATTAGTTTGTAGATTTTGGTATCTTCAATTATTCTCATGGCTAATGCCATATTTAACGGAGGTAAACCGACTCTTGTATCTTTGAAGATTTCAACAGCAACACCGCCCATACCGAATATTATGGTCGGTCCAAAAATAGGATCTTTTTTGCATCCTATGATCAACTCATATTTCCGTTTCATCATCTGTTCCACAAAAATACCTCTGATATCAGCTTCGGGAACTTTTTCGCGGGAGGATTTCATTATCTTTTTGTAAGCAGCTCTCACTTCTGTCTTATTGACAATATTCAAGATCACACCGCCGACATCAGTTTTATGCAGAATGTCTGGTGAAGCTATTTTCATTACAAGTGGATAACCAAAATTTTCTGCAATTGCAACCGCTTCATCTTCCGAATTTGCCAGGTCATTCTTTATAACAGGGATCTGATAATAATCTAATAATTGTTTTGCTTCAAACTCGGTCATAATTGTTCTATTATCTGCCAGGACTTTATTGATCAATTTTCTACTTTCAGCTTGTTTAGGATGAAATTGGCTTGGTATATGTGATGGTGTCTCGTGCAGTATTTCCAGATTTCGGGAATAATTATGCATTAGTATAAAGCATTTAACTGCACTTTCCGGAGCCTGATAAACTGGGATTTTGTTGTTTTCCAGTAGACGCTGCCCTGCTTCTATATCATCAGCTCCCATCCAGGAAGCTAATACAGTTTTACGGCAGCCTTTGGAAATAATTGCTACCTTGCGTGCAACTTCGGTTGGATTTGTCATGGACTGAGGAGTCAAAATCACCAGTATACCATCTACGTTCTTATCCTTAGCGCAAAGTTCCAGTGCTTTGGCATATTGTTCCGGGCCGGCGTCACCGAGAACATCCACTGGATTACTCTTACTCCAATTGGGTGAGAGGTGTTTGTTTAATGCTTCAATCGTTTCAGGTGATAATTTTGCCAGTTTTCCACCACGGTCGATAAGTGTATCGGTCGCTATAACTCCAGGACCACCGGCATTTGTAATTATTGCCAGTCTATTATTATTAGGTTTGGGTTGCATTGCTAAAGCCTGGGCAATATTGAAAAGTTCTTCTATAGTATCGACTCGAATAACGCCAGCTCTTTTAAAAGCAGCATTAAAAACAAAATCGTTTCCGGCTAAACTACCGGTATGAGACATTGCTGCCTGGGCACCTTCGGAACTTTTACCTGCTTTCAGAACGATTATGGGTTTGTTTCTGGAAAAAGCTCTAGCTGCACTTAAAAAATTTCTGGCCTTGGTCAATGATTCCATATATATTACTATACTGTTTGTTTGAGGATCACTGCCAAAATAATCGATCAGATCATGAAAGCTTACGTCCATCATTGATCCTATTGATACAAAATGGCTGAAACCGACATTCTGCTTGATTGACCAGTCCAGAATAGCTGTGCAAAGGGCACCACTTTGAGATATAAAAGCTATATTGCCCGGCAGTGCCATTTTTGTAGCAAAACTGGCATTTAATTTAATAGAAGGTTTTATGAAACCCAGGCAATTTGGACCAATCAATCTCATCTTATATTTTTTTATTGAGTCAGCTATTTGTTTCATAAGTTTTTTGCCTTCTGCTCCGGCTTCAGCAAAACCAGCAGAAATAAGTAAGATTCCAGATACACCGGCTTTGCCACAATTTTCTACAATGGCGGGAACTGTTTTAGCAGGTGTTGCAATGATGGCCAGGTCTACTTTTTCCGAGATACTTTCCAGACTGCTATAGGTTTTTACTCCAAGGACATTAGTTCTTTTGGGGTTAATTGGATAAACAATCCCATCGAATCCGGAGCCAATAATATTATTTATCAAAGAGAATCCTACACTTCCTTCTCTGGCTGAAGCTCCAAAAACTGCAACAACTTTGGGGTTGAAAATTTTAGTCATTTTTTGAATACTCATGTTTGGTTCCTTTTTTATTTAAATTACATTCCAGTATTTTCTCAATTTCTGAACTGCCATAGCTTTACGTCCCTCATATTCATAATAGGTCTGAATAAGAGAATCAGTATTTCTTTCTTTGAATCGCATTTCTTTACCATTTATACCATCAAGAAAATTATAAAGACATTTGGGAAATACTTCAATATTATATCCACCTTCCAGTGTAGCAAATGTATTTTCAAAATTTTCTGAAATCAATTTCCCAATTCTATAAAATGTATTTACAGATAATCGCAGATCAAGAAGCAGATCATAATAATGAGAATCAAAACCTGCAGAAATACCCACAATATCGGGTTGGAATACTTTGGCAACAGGCAAAAAACTCTCAAAAGCATCCATAAAAATTTCATCGGCACTTCCGAAAGGAAGGGGAATATTTATCGTGAATCCTGCACCTTCACCTTCACCAATTTCGTCAGCATCACCACCTCCCGGGAAAGCCGGAAATTGGTGAATAGACCAATACATGACTTTGTTTGAACTATAGAAAATCTTATTTGTACCGCATCCTAAATGTCCGTCAAAATCAATTATAAGAACTTTTTTACCTTTATTAGCATGATACTTTGCTGCGATAGCAATATTATTGAATAAGCAGAATCCACTGGATCGATCGGGATGTGCATGATGGCCCGGTGGCCTTGTAAGAGCAAAATCACCTTTTTCAGCAGCCATAATTGTTGCACCCACCGCATAGATAGCAGCTTCATAACTTCCTTTTGAAACTATTGTATCAGCATCGATGTGACCCACTTCTTCTTCACATGCTTTTTTAACTCTGCTGATATATTCTGGAGTATGTACCAGCTGAAGGTATTCCTCGCCATTAATAATTTCTGAAACCGGTAGCTCACCCAGGGATGAAAGTCTCTTTTTATTTTCAGGATGCATACCGGTGTCATGCTCAAGAAATATAGGATTATAAATCAAATTCATATATCACTCTCTTCATAATCGTTTTTACATTAAAACAAAAATTAAGATCATTTAATCTCTGAAAGAAATCTAAATATTTAAATGGATATTTTGAGTCAAGCAATAAACTGGAAATCATAATTGCAATTATCAATATTACAGATAGTTAAATATAGCCATTATACACAAATATATTCTAATATCAGCCATTATTTGAAGTAAAAAAATCGTATTAAAACTATAATTTATCTAATTAATCTAACTGTATCAATAATTGTTTGGGCAGCTTCTTCAATTTCTTTTCGGGTTGTATATCTGCCCGTTGAAAATCTGATAGCACCCATTGCGAATTTTTCCGGTACTCTCATTGCCTGCAAGACATGAGAAATTTCTACTGAACCTGAATGGCAGGCTGCCCCTGCAGAGGCAGCTAATGATTCCAGTTCGTCTAAAAGAAGATCTGCTTTTATATTTGGGAAACTTATATTCAGAGTGTTAGGTAATCTGAATTCAGGGTGTCCGTTCAGTTTAAGATCAGGAAAGTTCTTTTTTAATGTTTTATGTAGCAGGTCACGAAGTTCTTTAAAGTGTTCATAGTTGGAAGCCAAATCTCTTGAGGCTATCTCTGCAGCTTTGCCTAAACCTACTATTTCTAGTACGTTTTCTGTGCCGGCCCTGTTATCTCCTTCGTGATTTGCTCCATGCATGAATTTATCTAATTTGATGTTTTTCTTTTTATATAGCACTCCAACACCTTTTGGGGCATACATTTTATGGCCTGCAACTGAAAGCAGATCAATTCCCAGGTTTTTTACATTAACGGAGATTTTCCCAACAGATTGGGCGGCGTCAGTATGAAAAATAATATTATTTTCTTCGGCTATTTCAGCAATTTCTTTAATTGGCTGTATGCTCCCTGTTTCATTATTTGCCTGCATTATGGAAATTAAAATTGTGGTTGGCTTAATGCTGTCCACAAGTTCTTCCAAATCTATAATTCCAAATTCATCAACCGCAATATATGTTGTTTCAAATCCGAATTTTTCCAGATATCTGCATACATTCAAAACGGCAGGATGCTCAATAGCTGATGTAATAATATGATTACCTATATCGGTTCTGGCAAAGGCACTTCCTTTTATAGCATAGTTGTTTGATTCTGTACCACCGCTGGTAAAAATAATTTCTTCAGGACAACAGTTCAGGAGGTGTGCAACTTGAGCTCTAGCTAGCTCAATTGCCTCTCTGCTTTGCCGCCCATACCAGTGTCTGCTGGAGGGATTTCCAAAGAAATTGATCAGATAAGGCTGCATCGCATCCGCTACTTCTGCAAGAAGCGGAGTAGAAGCATTATAATCCAGATAGATGTGCTGCATTAATATTCTTCAAAATGATAGAATTCAGCGTTTTCAATCCATACTGAAGGGCGATTTACCATTTCTATAATATTTTCAAGTACATATTTCTGATGCTTTTCTTCCGCCCTGATCTGTTCAATTATTTTTTTATTTTCCGGGCAATCGATATTTTTTAATGTCTCAGAATAAAAATTGTATTTTTTTTCTACCAGGTTCAGTGCTTTCTCATAAAGTGTCAACTGGTCAATATCACAATGAAAAGTTTCTTTATTTTGTTTCATCTGATTGAAAATTTCATCTACTTCTTTAAAAGATTCGGTTTTTTCCATAGAATTACATTTATCCTGTTCCATCAATTTTAACGTATCATAATGTTTTTCATGTTCGCTTGCAAGCATGTTTAAAATGTTCTTGATGCCTTCATTTTGGATACATTTATCTGCTAGTTCAAGATAATAATGTTTGGTTTTGTCTTCCATTTTTAAAGCATATTCAATAAAATCCATAATACCCCCTTATTGCAAAAAAATATCTTATTGAATTTTCCTGTAAAGAATAAAGATGGATTTCCGCGAATTGGGAGTATTTTGTAATCGAGAAAAAAATAAATTTGTCAGGATAGATATTTGACATGAGTAAATAATTTGTTATATTATTTCCTAAAAATTGAAAGGAGTTATGATGGAGTTATTAACTAAAGAAACTTTTAAAGAAAAAGTTTTTAATTATGAAGAAAATCAAGACTGGAAATTTGAAGGTGATCTGCCTGTAATAATTGATTTTTATGCGGATTGGTGTGGGCCCTGCAAAATGGTAACACCTGTATTGGAAGAATTAGCTGATGAATATAAAGGGAAAATTAATATCTACAAAGTAGATACGGAAAAAGAACAGGAACTTGCGGCTGCTTTCAATATAAGAAGTATTCCCTCTCTGCTATTTGCTCCGTTACAGGGGAAACCTCAAATGGCAATGGGAGCGCTTCCCAAAGAATCATTTAAAAAAGCGATAAAAGAAGTTTTATTAGTAGATTAAAAAATATCAGGATTAACAGAGGGAG
>LKUH01000516.1 GCA_001412425.1 Candidatus Cloacimonas sp. SDB | reverse complement strand
CAAGTTATTTAAAAAAATGGTGTGGATATTATTTCTTGAATCTTTTAGATGCATTAATATGGACCTATGAGAGTTTAAATTAAAAAATAATAAAGGAAGTATCATGATGTCAAAAAAAACGTTAGCTATTATAAATGCAAATGTAGTTACTCTCGATGATAAAGATACAGTCGTAGAAGCTATTGCTATTAAGGACGGAAGGATAACTGCCTTGGGTAGTAACACTGAAATTAAAAGCTTGACTAAGCATAATAGAAGTTACAAGACAATTGATTTAAAAGGGAAAACGGTATTGCCTGGATTCATTGAGACGCATGGCCATTTGGTACTAAATGGAGAGTTTGAAAGTTGTGTCGATGCAGGTAGCCCTCCAAATGAAAGTATTGAGGATATCATTAGTAGTGTGGCTGAATATGCTAAAAATAAGGAAAAAGGAGAATGGATTATTGGGAAGGGATATAATCGTACTAAATTAGAAGATAATAAATTTCTAGATCGTTTTGATTTAGATAAAGCAACTACTGATCATCCTGTAGTTATACAACCATTCTCTGGGCCTATGGCTTTTGTGAATAGTCTGGCTTTAGAAAAAGCTGGTATTACAAGGGAAACACCCAATCCTACTGGTAGCGAAATCGTACGAGTTCCTGGGTCAAATGGTGAACCAAATGGCGTACTAAAGGGTTATAATGCGATGGGTTTAGTTTTTAACCTTATCCCCTCTTTTAAGTGGGATGAGATAAAATATGGATTGGGAAAAGCGCAAGAAAATTATTTTCGTCAAGGAATAACCTCGTTTCATGAGCCAAAATTAGCCAGATTTGTTTTGATTAAAGGACATGATGCATTAAAGATATATCAACGTGGTGTCAGGGAAAATTTCGTAAAACTCAGAACAAACATGATGATTCATGATAAAACATTGAAAGATCTTAAGTTTTCATTGGAGACAGGCCTGGGTAATGAAAAGATTAGGGTAGGAGGTGTTTCGTACATAGGTGATGGTGCCCATATTTATCTTAATGCTGCAGCTTTGTCAGAACCATACCTTAATAATCCGCGAGAAAAAGGATATTGGGCTGAGCCAGAAATAAATGAAGAAATTACTGAAATGCAACGTCAAGGATACCAAATACTTATTCATGCCATGGGGGATCGAGGGATTAGTATAGCTTTAGATGCTTTTGAAAATGCAAACAAACTATTCCCACGAGAAAATACTCGTCATCGTGTAGAGCATGCATTATTGATGTATCCGGAGCATATTCAAAAAATGAAAGAAATGGGAATAATGCCTAACTTTTCAATACAACAAGTTAATATATTTGGAGATCGGTTTATTGATACATTCCTTGGTCAGGAACGAGCCAACAGAATTGCTCCAGTAGCTTCAGTTTTGTCTGCAGGGATAAAACCGTTAATGCATTCTGAAGCTGGCACGCCTTGTCCTTTGTTCTGTGTACAGTGTGCTGTATCTCGTAAAACAAATAGTGGTCAAGTTTTAAATAAAGAGGAAAGAGTATCTGTAAAGGATGCTTTAAAAATGATTACAACTAATGCAGCTTATGCATCATTTGAGGAAAATATAAAAGGAACTCTGGAGAAAAATAAACTAGGAGATTTAGTAATTTTAGAAAGAGATCCTTTCGTTGTTGAGCCAGATTCTATTGGACAGATACCCATTTTGTCTACAATTATTGATGGTGAGATTGTTTACAGTAAGGATAATATTTTTTAGAGCACTAAAACCATAATTGAAAATATTAAATTATTGATCAGCTGGAAATCTAGGAAAAATCTTGAAAACATGGATAGTAAAAAAATATTATAAGAATTGGAGGAGATATAGAAAAATAAAAGTAATTAATAATTT
>LKUH01000515.1 GCA_001412425.1 Candidatus Cloacimonas sp. SDB | reverse complement strand
ATCAGCGTTCTATTCCCCCCGGTGGTGGGTGGTCTCATTTATAATTGATAATTGATCATTGATCACATATAATACCCAAAAAACAACAGGAGGAAAACTTTGAGATACTCAATTATATTAATATTATCCCTTTTATTTCTCTTCAGCTGCTCCCAGCAGCCCCAGGAACAGGACCAGAACGGTACAACCACCACCAACGACATTCCCATCCCCCCGGTACACATCACCCTTGTCCCCACTAATCCCACTCCTGGTGAGATACTTACTATGACTTACGATTATGTAAATCCGGAAATGGATTCCATAAAACACTGGTGGATGGCGGATAAGGATACTATTAAATCCAATTCCAAACAGTTGAATACTCAAAGCTATGCCCTCGGTACCAGGATCTACGCCCTAGCCATTGTCTACACCAAAGACGGCAATCACTATGTATTTTCATCTCTTCCCGCCATCGTCACTGAACCTGGCGCATCTCAGATAGCCGCAGTAATGATCGGACCGGACAGTGTAACCATCCAGGATGCACTGGCCATTGAAAGGGTGGAAATTATCGGTGAACGGGAAAACCTGGAATACATTCCCCAGTGGCATGTTAACGGAACACCTATTCCCGAACTCCATGATATGGAATTATCCCTCAGTCCGTTCAAACACGGGGATAAAATTTTTGTTATCCTGTTATGGGGAGAAGGACAGGAAGCACCCAGTAATGAGATAACTATATTAAATTCTCCTCCGGTAATCACTTCCACTCCTCCTGCCCTGAATCTTTCTGATGCCGGATATCAGTACACGGTAACTGTTGAAGATCCGGATTTTGATCCCATTTCTTATTCTCTCTCCCAGGCTCCTGCCGGTATGACCATCCATCCTGCCACCGGAACCATAACCTGGCCTGATCCGGTACCAGGAATTCACACTGTAAAAGTGGAAGTAACCGATAATATGCAGGGTTTTGCCAGCCAGGAATTCAATCTCACCCTCACTGAAACCATGCCGGATACAGATACTGATATTCAACCGGATACGGATATAGATAGTCTGTAAGTGTTAATATTTTACTACTAATTATAATAAAGTTTTTATCTACTTTTCTCTTTTTTTTTTAATAAATAGAATTTAAGTTATTAATTGGCTAACATTCTGAACTATAGATAATGCAATAAATTGATTAATTATTCCTAGATATAAAATTAACAAAAATTTCTTTATAATAGATTATACGATATTGCTTGATATTTTAGTTCAATATTTTAATATAATTGAAATTAGCTTTGTAAAAGTTATGTCTTTAAGAAATATTTCTTATTAAACTATGTATGAAAGTAAAATGAAAAAATTGATTTTTAAAATAATTAGAAAATTATATTATTATTTGAAACTTCCTATTATTGATTTTTCTGAAAATATCATTCTTTATCTCAAGCCGACAAAAATTAACTGTAAAATGAAAACAATTTTATTAAGGATGAGAGGGTCAAAAATTGG
>LKUH01000514.1 GCA_001412425.1 Candidatus Cloacimonas sp. SDB | reverse complement strand
AAGCAACAAACTTTTGTCCATTAGACCGTATTTCTTAATATTTTTTAACCTGCTACATACATCTTATTTCTCTCACATTTTGAATAGGAGATATTGTTAGTGACATTTCTTCAACAAAGAGTGTTTAAATCAAAGATTTCAAAATATTAACCCTGATCATTTGTAATTCAATTTTTGCTTTGCCCAAGTCACTATAAAAGTAACCTTCTTGTATTTCTTGTGAAGTTTCGTCTTTGAAAACAATAGTAAAACACCAATATCCTAAACTTTTAAAATCTTTTGACCTTACGCTTTTCAAAGTACCAATACTCTTAATCTTTGAAAGATCAATTTCTTCACCATCGGGAAGGATATAAATTTTTGATTGATTCATTTACTTCAACAACTTAGTGACTTGTTTTTTGGTTGTCTCAACTGCTTTATGACTTGTTCCTTTAATTCCTTTAATTACACTTCCTGAAGTAGATCCTATTAAATTAATAGTTCCATCTTTGATCTTATTAATGCTTTCCCAAGCGGAATTTAACTGGTATAAAAGTTTTCTGGTTACACTAGTTGGGTCATAAACTTTTAATAGAGCATACAGAATAACGGGATTGAAATGAGAAGGTGAAAATGACAGATAACGACCCTCCCATGAAGCTGGTCCAAATTGCTTTTTAAATTTATAGAGTGGTTTAAATCTATAAAAATGTCCCAAATGGTTAAACGCTAATTTGAGTGCTGCTTTAATAATGCGACTTTGATCCAAATCGGTTGTATGTTCATAGGAAAGCGGAGCCGTTCCAAGCGTTGCCATTGTGTAACCTTGCTCCTTTAAGATACGAAAAGACTCTGTAAATAATAGTTGTGGCATTCCATTTAAAGTCTTTTCTTGGCGACGCATCATATCGAAATAGATTCCATTCCTTGTGTAAACAGGAGTGCAAACTACGAAAGCTTCAACTTTGTTGTCTAACAATGCAAGGAAATATTTCCTTTCTTTTGGATCATTCAGAGCAGGCTCACCTATCAGGAAAGAGAACTCACCGGAACCTTTAAATTTCTTCCAGATGGTGGAGAGTTCTTCCATATCTTTTTCCCATTCCGGTCGTCTTTTCAAAAGAGGATGATATTCCACAATTTCTAAACCTTGTTTTTTAGCTTGGTTTATGTTTTTACGCAAACCTCTGAATTTACTTCCTGATAACGAAAACTTGTCTAAATCGAAGATAGGTTCCTCTCCAATTTTGATCATTCCAAAGCCCATATCTTCAAGAATCGTTTTACAACGCTCTGTGATAGATTGAAAACAACATAGTAATTTCCGTTCTTTACAGAACATTCTAAATTCAGTTACAAATTCTTGAATGTCAGAAGGATCACATACCGGATCACCCGCAGCCATTGCAACATTTGCTTTTACAACATAAGCGATAACACCATCGATTCCCGAAGACGAATAAAAATATGACTTATCACTTCTTAAAATATTGTATGATTGGGAATGATAGCCGTATTTTTGTAACAATTCCTGTACACGAACGGCTTCATTTTCTATGTTCATTATATAATTCACCTTTAATCTTCAATAATCATAATTGGTCTTACCTCAAGATAAAAATAGATATATCAAAATAGAAAGAATCGTTATCGATGAGATACTTATCGGAAACCAGACCGGGGCAATCCAGAATTTGGGAATAAGGAAAAGAACATCAATTGTTTTAAGATTATTTGGCCATCTTATCAGAACATAAAGTGAAACATAATAAAACAAATCCCAAAAGGCAAATGTCCAGAGGAATACGATGATCATATCAAACAAACTATTTCCAACAAGAACTGCTAAAACAACGAGCATAATTATTGTAGCAGCTTCTCGTGTTCTTTCGATGAGAAGATATTTTTTTGGAAATCTCTGCAGAAAATTTATATTAGAACCATTTTCATTATAATCGAGAGCTTTACGAAGATAGACGACAACGACTCCTTCCAGATGAGCCATGGCAATGCCAAAAATTGAGAGAGAAATATACTTTAACCACATAATCAAACTATCCCAAAAATATTGTTACCAATATTGCTAACCCAATGAAACCGATAATATAACCCGCAAAATAAATGGAACCAACCGAGCGAATAGAATGAGTATGTAACCATCTCTCTAATTCATTTGGAAAGATGGTAATAGCAACGCCAAATAGAAAAAAAAGAGAACCTATTATCAGGAATAAAATCTCAGAATATTCCATTTTATATTTCTTTTTAAAAACTCACCTTTGCTTTGAAATAAACTTCATCATTATCTTTCAAACTGCTGAACATATTATCCCCTTTTCCGTCAAGAATGAATGCCCCGAGAATCGTTTCAATATTATCATACGGATAATAAGTTATTTCCGGATTTGCAACGAATCCATAATTATTTTGCCAATCATCCCAATCGGTTACGGAAATTGCTCCACCTATTGGAACAATTTTCAGTTCGTCATTAAAGAATTTCTTTTCAATGCGAAAAGTAAGATAATCATTCAGATCATCATTTCCTCTTTCGTGAATAAAACCGTGCAGAAATTGAGTATTCATATATATTCCATTTTTGAAAGTATAATCTCCACCTATCACGAATTTGCAATACGGATCATCTTTCAGGGCAATTGATTTTGTTATGGAATCCACAACTATAGTTTCCATTTCGACTTCATCAGGAAGGGTGAGAGCGGCTTCTCCCCAAATCCCTACATCGAGAAGGCTTCCGGCAAAATCCGCACCGATAACCTGCATTTTTGGATAGATCATCTCGGCTGTCACATCTACAGTTCCCAATGTATCGATAGGAGTAATCGTTACTTTGTTAAGTAAAGGTAAATCGTCTCTGCCATAATAATAACTTACCGATAGATCATAATCGAATAAATAAGTGCCAACTTTAAGGGCTGCCTGCGACGATTCTGTAAATTTCTGTTCCGGTAAGATAATTTTGTCCCAATACTTACGAAGCATCATTCCTTCCGGAAGTTCCATTGGTGTGGCAAGAGCAGAAGCATAAATACCTGAAGGTAAAACCGCCGGAGTGAAGGTAGGCACATATACTCCGGAAAAAGTGAAATTTTCCAAGTAATAAGTTGCCAAAACAGAATTTACGCCAGATTGTTCACCAAAATTGAAAATATCTTCCAGATCTTCAGGGCAAATATTGCTAGTCGGATTCAATCTGTCCGCAGTTCCCCAAGTAATTATCTGTCGTCCGATCCTGACATCCAAATCCTGTAAACCAAACTGGTATAGATCGAGATATGCTTCCCGAAATTCTAATTCCCATTTGTAGATATTATCTTTACCCTGCAAATCCGCTGTTCGGGATATTTCCGGAAAGCCGAAACCTCTTAAACGAACTTCACTGTATAGATGATAATTGCCGGAATACGAACCTGCAAATTTGAGTCCTAATTGATTTTCATTCCAGGTAAAATAATTATCATCAGTGAGCATTCGATTATCCGTTTTCAGAAAACCATTGATACTAAAATCTGCTTGAGCATAAGAATTGCTGAATATTGCAATTAGTATGCCGGTCATTATAAATATTTTTTTCATAATAAATTCCTCTTTTTTATTAAAGACCTTACGGATGGTTGAGTTTATGAGACCTCCGTAATTGTCGGTGTTTTTTAACCCTTGCGAAGGCAATGACCATTCGCAAGGGTTTGGCTAATCTATTTAACTCTTTTCAGATTTCTTTCAGTGAAAATATTATCCGAAAGACCTTTATCTAATTCCACTTTTTCCATAATCATTTTAGTGCTGTGTTCTTTTTTCAGGTCAGTCATTTCCGCCTCGGATGCAATCCAATATTTACCATTCTTTTTGATGTTTCGGCTTTCAAATAATTTCCATAGAGTTGAATTTTTATCATAAAATTCCACTTTTACAGGATAAAAATTATCTTGCCTTGCCCACATTTTCAATTTGCTGTAACTCTTTTCCACACCCGGTTTGGGAATGAGTTCCAAAATATACAGATCATCTGTTTTTTCTAAAAGGGTAGCATCGTATTCTTCTGCATATTTGCTGGCACTCATATCGTCATAACTGAAATCCGTGCCTGCAAAATTATCATTTTTGATGTGAGAAGCGATTCGTCTTACCTTATTAAATGCCGGAAGGTATATATACTGAACATCATCAGGAAGTGATAAGAAGCTGACGCCTTTCTGGTCTGCCGGTGAAAGAAAGCGAACTAAACGTGTTTCATCACCTTTCTGATACATCTTCATCTCTCTTATTTTCTCATTTCCACCTTTGTCCGTTAAAGTCATTTTTAACGATATTTCCTGATCTTGCGGTGCATTCACGACTGCATCTGCATTTTTGAGAATGTCTTCTGCTGTGGGTGTTTGAGCATAAATACTTCCACATACCACAATCAGAAACATTGTAATGGTTATTGCCGTTTTTTTCATCTTTTGTCTCCTTTGCTTTTTTATTTTTCTTTGGAAATTGCTTTGGCAGATTCATATCCTATTTCAATTATTTCTTCCGCTTTATAAAAATCGAATATGCTGATATTTCCCACTTCCGGTTCTATCAAAACATCTGGTTTATATAATTCAATAGATAGTTCGATTAACTTTTCCTGGGCTATCTGAACGGATTGATTGAATATTTTTTTCATTCCCGGTAAATCTTGTTTTTCTTTTTGTTTGATGAAATTTCTTATCCATTTATGGTCTATTATCAAGTCTTCGATTTTTCTTTGCAGAACTGGAATGATTTCGAGAGGCTTATCCAAATCTATTTTATTGTTAAACTTTTTGTCGGGTTTCGGGTCAGGATTGTTTTTTGATGATAAAATATTAACCGCAATAATATGATCCGCTCCCATTTCACGAACTACATTGATCGGAACAGGATTTACCAGACCACCGTCAACAAGAACAATGTTATTACGGATCACAGGTTGAAAGACAATTGGAATTGAAATACTGGCACGAATTGCTTCTACGAGATCACCTTTATTAAAATGAATTTCCTGTCCTGTGATTATATCGGTTGCAACTGCTGTAAATGGAATTTTCAGATCTTCGATATTCTTGTTACCTAATTTTGAAGTTAAAAATTCCTGAACTTTTGAACCTGTAACCAAACCTGATTTACCAAATCCGGGCGAAAACAGTTTTGCTGTGGATGTTAGATCGGTTTCCAAAGCAATATCTTCAATCTCTTTGATACTTAATCCACTAGCGTAAGCACCTCCAATCAGAGCTCCAATACTTGCACCGGCAATAAAATCAATTTTTACATCCAATTCTTCCAAAAATTTTATTACCCCAATATGAGATAGCCCTTTTGCTCCACCACTGCCAAGAACCAAACCTACTTTTTTCTTTTTAAAGTGTTTCATTAATTTATTTTTCCATTCCATAATTATTTCCTCATTTTTTTTCTTTGAAATCATTCACTTTCTGTTTTATATTTGCTTTGATATTTATTGCCTGTCGTAATGCCTTATGTTTTAAATCTCCAATAAAAGAAGCGTGTGTAATTAGAAGAAGTGATGGCAGGAAAGTGATCGATGCAGTCGCACTAATCACCATCGTTAGAGCGATCAGCCAACCGAATCTCTGCATTGGAACAATGTTTCCCAATAATAATGTCAGAAAACCGAGCATCACGGAAAAAGCATTTATTATGATGGCTTTACCGGTTGTTCTCAAAGTTGTTTCAAGAGCATTTTCCACGCTGTTTTTCTTGCCAATCTCAAAATGGAAACGGTTGTTAAAGTGAATTGTATAATCGATCCCGATTCCCACTGCAACACTTCCGATCATCACTGTTGCCGCATCTAAGGGAATTTTGAAAATCCACATAATTACGAAATTAAAAAGCACGGTCAGAACAATCGGTAAAATTGAAATTAACCCACCAATAAACGATTTGAATTGAATTGCCAGCAAAATCAAGACAAGCCCTATTGCAAAAATAAGGCTGTATGTTTGGCTGGAAACGATGTTGTTGTCGATGTCTTTATAAATGATCGGCATACCTGTTTGCTGTAAATCGAGAGAAATCGGTGAGAATTGACCATCTTTATTCAAATTTTTATATTTCGCATTAGAAATGAATATTTGAGTATCATTAATTTCCCAGACATCACCGATCAGGTTCTTATGAAAATTAGAATTCTGCTTAATATCTTTTGAAAATAACGGTGTTATTTCTTTTATCAGGTTATTTACTTTATCCCATTTTATCTCATTCTCGATGATAGATATTATCGACATCGCAGCATAGTCCAGCATTTCAGGATCATCTTCGTAATATGAACCCGGAACAATTTTCTTTAAATGAGAAACAATTCCCTTTTCAGTATAATTATCATTTTTCTCAACATATCTGATGAGTGAATTTACAACTTTTTTCTGCAAAGATGAAGATTTTATCAGCAGATCACCATCCTCATTTTTCATATAATCTACTAATTTTGTTGTCAGGTTGGAAGTTGGAATTTCTAGATTCTTTTGTGTTAGATATTTATGCAGAATTTGTTCTAAATCAATTTTGTCTTTTATTTCAAAACCATAATAAGCAGCATCATAAAAAATCTTATTTGAAATATTTCTTACTCTTTCCTGATTTATTTCTTTTTGATTGGAATTTGCTTCTGCCAAGTTTATCATCAAAATATCGGAATTTATATTTTCAGAAATAAATCTATCAATTTCATCAGTTACAAGAGTCAACTTTTTAGTATTAACAGTTCCCAGTTTTGCCTGAATTAATCCTTCATTATTTTGCGAATTGATCAATTGTGGGAGAATTTCATTTCCCTCTAAAAAGAACCAGAGATTTGCTACACCCTCGCGGGTTTCGGGAATGCAATATCTATCGTTCATCACATCGTTCATTTCACAGATAAGATCTGCAATCGATTGCGGACTGTGTACATCCGGCAGGTTTTTCAGATATTTTTCCAATTTTACTATTTCTTTTAAGACAGCAGGTTCCTGCAGATCACCTTTCACCAAAATCTGGATTGGAATAGAACCACCGAGTTTAGATTCCATCATATCTTCCGCCTGTCGAATTTCGCTGTCTTTCTTGAAATAATCCACCATATTTACTTCTCTGTTGATCTTAAAAAGTGAAAAAATTCCAATAGCAACAATCAGGAAACCGATGCTCATAATAACAAATTTTCTTTTTAGAATTAATCTGCTCAAACCGATCATAAAATTGTCCGTCGAAGTCAATTTATGAGATTCCTTTTTTGTTTTGATTTTTGGAGCAGGCATAAATGATAGTAAGGCAGGCAAAAAAGTGATGGCAACAATATAAGCGAACATAACTCCGATTGCTGTGAAAAAACCAAATTCCTTGATGATAGTCAGATTGGAAACTAAAAACGCTAAAAATCCGATGGATGTGGTCAATCCTGCTAGAAAAATCGGAACACCGACTTCGCTGATCGTATCTTTGATGGCTTCAATTTTATTGTCGCCTTTGCTGATATCTTCAAAATATTTGTTTACGAGATGAATTCCGTAAGCACTGCCGATAGCGAGTAATAAGATGGGCATTCCGTCCGAAGCGATCGTAAGTTTGATCCCCAGCAAAGACATTAATCCCAAACCCCAGGTTGTGCTGATGATCACTGTTGAGAGCGGTAATATCACTCCACGCTTGCTGCGGAAACTTATTGCCAGAGTTATGATCAATAAAAGAAGAACTACAGGAAGTAATTTGATAACATCCGAATTAATAACATCTGTCAGGAAGATCATCTGGAAGGGAATGCCGGCAAAATATAGTTTTTCATTTCCTTCTGTGGATAGAACAAATTCTTTCATCTCCCGACCGATTGCGATTCTATCGACATCATCTTTCAATCTGGCGATTATTACTGCGATAGTTCCATCACCCGAAACAATATTTCCGCGATACATTTCTTTGGATAATGTATAATTTTTGATCTTTTCCAATTCATCTTTTTCGGATGGAATATTTTGCTCATCGATTAATTTTCCGACTTCCAATCCATATTGCATTTTCTTAATATCGATAACATCCGTAAGGCCGGTTACATAAGATATTTCCGGCATTTCTTTAAATTTCTGTGTTATGATATTTACACGATTCAGTGTGTTCGGATTAAAAACATTGTCTGTTTCCAAAGCGATCATTGCCAGAGAATTACCACCAAACTTATCTCCGACTTCATTAAATAAAACCACATTCGGATCATCTTGTGGTAAGTATTCCAAAATGTCACTATTGATTTTCAATTTTCCTAATTGTAGTGCCATGAATATTGTTATAATGATAGTTCCTATTATAATTGGAATACGATATTTCAGCACCAGTTCTGCAAATTTTCTCATTCTTTTTTTCTCCTACATTTCTTTCTTTATAGTTTTTATAGTATATTCAAAATTATCAAAATTGTTTTTTATACCTGTAGAACTATGATAATAGATAGGTTTACCATCAAATATCATTGGAATATTTTCTCCTGTAAAATTTGATAAATCAAATCTGTCAGTAGCAAATCGAGCAGGCCATCCCGTAACTTTTGCACAATGTGTGGAATAAACCACATAGTTGGTTATTTCATACCAGGCTATTATATCAGCAAGAGCAACATATTCCTCACCGAATTTTTCTTGCCCTTTTTCTATGGCGTCGTCTATTGCACACTGAAAGTCAGGTCCTGAACCGAATTCCAAAAAAGAACCGCAGCAGTCATCACCTTCAACACGCTCTGGAGCGTAAATTAATTCTTTGCCTTGATCATTGTAATTTTCAGGCACAGAAACACAATTTTTTTCAGTGCAACCAACAATAACAAGACCCACTAACAGTATAATGTAAGTTACAACTTTGGATATTTTCATAAATCTCTTTTTGATTAATATCTTCATCTTTTGCTCTAAAAGACCAGCAAAAGCATTATTTGCAATCAAGATAAATAAACTTATGGTTATTATAATTGCTGATGTTTTTTTAATCATTGTTTAATATTCTCTTTTTTTTAAATATATGCTTCTCACTTGC
>LKUH01000513.1 GCA_001412425.1 Candidatus Cloacimonas sp. SDB | reverse complement strand
ATTTTATCATTAAAAAATCACTTAACTAATATAATTGCCAGATCGTTAACATTAGTACCTGTTTGTCCTGTAATAATTAAACTGTTAATTTTCATAAGGGCAGTGAAAGAATCATTTTCTGCTAATATCTGATTCAGCGATCTTCCGCCAGCTTCAATACGTTTCTGTGAATATCCATCAACTATTCCACCAGCGGCTTCTGTAGGTCCATCTATACCATCAGAGGCAATAGCCAATATAACAATATCCTGCAAGCCGGCGATACCTGCAGCTGCTCCCAGCAGCATTTCCTGATTTCTGCCTCCGATCCCGTTTCCAGTAACCTTCACAGTAGTTTCTCCACCAAAAATGACAGCACAGGGGGATGATACAGGGTCATTTTGCAGTTTTATTCTCCGGGCGATCGCGGCAATTTTCTCACCCATTTGCTTTGCTTCACCCTTTAAATGAAGCGGATAAAGAAAAGAATTAAATCCCTCATTTTCCGCCAGTTTAGCAGCAGTCTCACAGAGAAGTTTATTATTTCCGGAAATTGTAACTTCAACATTATCAATAATACCTGGAGTAGCCTGGTTTACAGCCTTTTTCAGATTTTCTGAAAGTGTGATATCATATTTTTTTAAAATTTCTAAAACCTTTTCAGGATTATTTTTGTGGGCTGAAACGGGTCCTGAAGCAATTGTGGCGGGATCATCTCCCATCACATCAGAGATTATGTATGCCGTAATATTACAGGGTACAAGCTTGGCAAACCTGCCTCCTTTAACAGCAGAAAGATGTTTTCTGACAATGTTTAGTTCATCAATATCTGCTCCCGATTTCAGCATTTTTTGCGTTATGCTTCTCAGATCTGACAGAGTGACTGATTCCAGCGGTTTTTCCAATAAAGCAGATCCGCCTCCGGATATCAGCATCAAAAGATGATCTTTCGGGGAGAGATTGGATATTTTTTTTAAAATCTTATCTGTGAATTTAACTGAATTATCGTCGGGCAGAGGATGTCCTGCTTCAAAGATTTCCAGTCCTTCAATATTACCGGATGAATTTCCGTAATTGGTCAGGATACTTCCGTTCCATATCTTATTGCCAAGTTGTTCTTTCGCTGTCTTTGCCATCGCCCAGGCGGCTTTTCCAACAGCAAGTAAATGAACTTGATCAGGAAATTCTATTTGTTTAAAAATGTTTTTCAGTAATAATTCAGGTTTTAACTGGTTGATTGATGCAACAGCTATTTTTTTTGCGGTAGATTTTAATGAATTCAAAATTCTTCCTGTGTTACCTTCCAAGAAAAAATAAAAACGTAATGATCAAATTATGAATTTTCTAATCCTGCTAATTTCCTCAGTTCGGCAACCTTGTCTTTCTTTTCCCAGGTAAACTCCGGCAATTCTCTGCCAAAATGTCCGTAAGCAGCAGTAAGTTTATAGATAGGCCGTTTCAGATCCAGATAATCAATAATCTTTTCCGGGGAGAGAGGGAATATTTTTCGGACAATTTCTGCAATTTTTGTATCGGGAACGCTTCCGCTTTCATAAGTATTTATCATCAGAGAGACCGGTTCAGCAATACCGATGGCATAGGCTATCTGAACTTCACATTCCTCAGCCAGGTTAGCGGCAACAATATTCTTGGCAATATATCTGGCCATGTAGGAAGCGCTGCGATCAACTTTAGAGGGATCTTTTCCCGAGAAAGCACCTCCCCCGTGACTCCCCTTTCCGCCATAAGTATCCACAATAATCTTTCTGCCAGTTAATCCAGAATCAGCCTGTGGACCACCAACAACAAATCTTCCGGTGGGATTCACAAAAATCTTGGTATCGTCATCCAGATATCTCTCTGGTATAATGGGTTTGATAACCTGCTCAATAATATCTCTTCTAATGTTTTCCTGATTGACATTGGGATCGTGTTGAGTTGAAATAACAACAGCATCAACTCGCAGCGGTTTATTGTCATCATATTCAACTGTAACCTGCGTTTTACCATCCGGCCGCAGGTAATTGATCACATTTTTCTTTCTGACTTCTGCCAGTCGTTGAGATAGTTTATGAGCCAGAGAAATGGTTAAAGGCATCAGTTCTTCAGTTTCCCGGCAGGCATATCCGAACATCATTCCCTGATCTCCTGCTCCCTGTTCATGGTCCGCAGATTTATCCACTCCCAGTGCAATATCCGGCGATTGTTTATCTATGGTTGTGATAACGGCTCCAGTCCTGTAATCAATTCCATAATCTGCATTATCATAACCGATCGCTTGTAAAGTGTCCCTGACTATCTGGGGAATATCAACATAACACTCTGTTGTTATTTCACCCCCGACCAGGATCATCCCGGTTGTCACAAAAGTCTCACAGGCCACTCTGGCATTTTTATCCAGTGCGATAATTGCATCCAGAACGGCATCAGATATTTGATCGGCAATCTTGTCAGGATGTCCTTCTGTTACTGATTCTGAAGTAAAAAAATATTTTCCACTCATAGTATACCCTTTAGCTGATCTCGCTTTTTAAAAAATCAATATTTTTGATCTCGGTTGGATCTGTACCTTCCAGAATTGCCAGATAATAACTGATCATATCTCCGAGATAGATCAGGGAAAAGATCTGTTCCAGCAGATCCTGTCCTTCCAGATAAAACTCCAGATAATCTATATTGATTTGATTCAGAATTTTCTTAAAGGCAGAAAGCCTTTTATCGTATTCATTTTTTTCCTGCATTCTTTTCAGAAAGACGGGAATAAAATTATTGTTCAGGCCATTGTGTTCCCAGCCTTCGATCTCGTTATGGTTCATTTCGGGAAAAGTATGAAAAAAAGCAGGATATTTGGCATTTTCATTGATCTGACATTTCCAGCGATATGCCAGAGGGATCAGATCGGGAGAAGCGGGATAGATCAACGGAATTTTACCTCTTATTTTTCCAGCACTATGCTTAGCGATATTCTTATCTGCCGGATTTGCCACACACAAAGCGGCAGCTTTTTTTATTAAACCTGCCACAATCCTTTTAACAGATGAGCGCTGCTCGGGAATAAGGGCAAAATTCTCCAGGATTCTAACCAGTGAAAAGAACAGCATTCCAATAGCACTGCGGGGCGGCATGCCTGTTTCCAGCTCGATCCAGAAATATTTATTTTCCACAATTTCCCTGATCTTACCTCCAGAAGTTATAGCACTGATAAATTTAGTCTTTCCAGCAGCATAATTCAGACAGCTCAAGGTTTCTTCCGTATTTCCGGAATAACTTATCGCAACCACCAGACTTCCTTCATTAATATTGGGAATCACATAATCTTTAACCACCTCGATCGGCAGTTCAGCATTAAAGCAGGACCTGGCAATATCTCCGGAGATCGCTGATCCGCCCATTCCGCAGATAATTACATTATCAATCTGATCCAGATCAAGTCCGGAATAATTATCGGGATTGTGAATTATTGCCTGGTTATAGGCTTTTAAAATTTGTTCCGGCAAATGTATGATTTTGTCATACATTCCCTGTTTATCAATTTTTTTGTGAATTTTCAAGTCATCAAGATCAATCATAATTTTCGGTCATTTCCTTTAAAGCTTTTTCAATTTCTTTTGTTGCAGATATTTGCAGCACCTTCTCGGCTTGAAGTTTCAGCTCAGCCAGGTTGGAATTCAAAATGATCTTTTTGATTTCCAGATAGGAACCGGGACTTACGCTTAATTCATCAACCCCTATTCCCAGTAAAAATGGAATGTACTTAATCTGTGAAGCCATTTCCCCGCAAACTGCAACTTTAATATTATGTTTATGAGCATTTTCAACTGTTAATTTCATTAAACGCAAAACGGAAGAATGATGGGGTATATAATATTTATCAACTCCCTGATTATCTCGATCTACTGCCAGTGTATACTGAATCAGGTCGTTTGTGCCGATACTCAGAAAATCGCATTCCGAAGCAATACAGTCAGAAGTTATGGCAGCCGACGGAATTTCGATCATTGCACCTATTTTGATATTGGCATCATAATTAATATTCTTTTCAGCCAGTTCTTTTTTACAGGTAGAGATGATCTTTTTTACTTTTACGATCTCTTCCAGAGCTGAGATCATCGGGAACATGATCTTGATATTTTCAGCTTCACCGGCTCTTAATATTGCTTTGATCTGAGTTTTAAAAATCGGAATATGCTGTAATGAAATTCTAATTCCTCTGCATCCCAGGTTGGGATTTATCTCACTTTCCAGATTCAAAACACGTGATAATTTATCTCCTCCCACATCTATAGTCCTGATGATTAAAGGATGAGGTTTTATTGAGTCGGCCATTTTCTTATATATTTTAAATTGCTCTTCTTCACTGGGAAGTTCGTCGCGATCGATAAAGAGAAATTCCGTTCTGAAAAGCCCGATCCCGGCGCTTTTGATTTTTTTCAGGACTGATATTTCATCGGGTATTTCGATATTACACATAAGTCCTATTTCATGATTATCTTCAGTTCTGGCTGTAACTCCTATAAGTTGTACGAGTTCTTTCTGTTTTTCAGATCTCTCATCCTTGATTTTTTCGTATTCCTGCAAGGTTCGTCTATCAGGATTTACAATTATCTCGCCTTTAATTCCATCCAGAATAATTGTATCATCATTTTTGATCTTATTTAACAATTTTGGAGCCCTTGCCACATAAGGAAGGTTCATGGATCTGGCAATTATGGAACTATGGGAATTCTTACTCCCTTTTTCGGTACATATTCCAATAATATTTCTGGCATAAACCTTGGTTACACCCGAAGGCGTAATATTATTAGCAAATACAATGGAATTTTCATCAAGGACATCCAGAATGTCCTTTTCGTTCTGCATCAAATGGGTTAATAGTCTATACGCTACATCTTCATAATCTGAAGAACGTTCTGCAAAATAATCATTTTTCATGTTTTTAAACAGTTCTATAACATTGGTAAAATGCTTTTGAATTGCATGTTCCAGACTATAAAGGTCATTTTTTATAAGTTTTGTGACGTTTTCTTTTAAACCGGGGTCTTTCAGAATTAATTTATGTGTTTTCAGTATCTCTGTGGATTCATCATTATCTGAGATTCCAGCGATCAGCAAATTAATTTCCTCAATCACTTCATCTACGCTTTTTCCGAATCTGCTTAATTCTGTTTCAACCTGTTCCAGAGAGATCTTTTTCTTATCGATCTTGATCTTTTCCCTGGTGAGTATCTTCGCTTTTCCAATAGATACTCCAGGTGAAACCGCAATACCTTTTATTTTGATCATTCTTCTCCAAATTTTGAAGCAAAAAGCTCTGCTATTTCTTCGATCAGATATTCTTCGTCAACTCCATCTGCGATTAATTCCAGTTCGGACTTATATTCAGCTGCCAGGGTCATTACGCCCATAATACTCTTGCCATTGATTTCCATATCATCTTTTCTGATTTTGAAATCAGACCTGTATTTCGTTGCCGCTTTCACTATCATAGTTGCCGGTCTGGCATGCATACCAAGTTTATTTTCAATTACTATAGTTTTTCTTATCATATTTATGATCAATTATTATTCATTATCTTCTATAAGAGCTCTTTTCACCATCGACTTTCTTTTCAATTCTTCCTGCAATCTGCGGGTATATTCCTGGGCAGCATCATATCCAAACATTTTCAATATATGGTTCATGGCAACAACTTCCATAATAACAGATACATTTTTACCTGGTGAAACAGGCAGATAGATTATGGGAATTTTCACACCCAGAATATCAACAGAGTTATCAGTTAATCCGATGCGTTCGTAATCCATATTATCCTGCCAGGGCATAAGTTCAATTTGAATGTCTATTCTCTTTTGGATTCTGATAGCCTGAATACCAAACATTTTTTCAATATCAACCAGACCGATACCACGGATCTCCATGAAATGTCCGTAGTCATTTGTAGAAGTTCCATGCAGATTTCCATCTCTCAATATGATTTTAACTACATCATCAGTGATAAGTCTGTGTCCTCTTTCCACCAGATCCAGAGCACATTCGCTTTTTCCAATACCGCTGCTTCCCGTTAATAACAAACCCTGTCCAAAAACATCAACCAGGGTTCCATGGATTGTTTTGGAGGCAGCAAATTCATCTTCCAGGTATTTTCTGAGAGCATGGAAAAGTTTATCTGTGATCAATTTTGAGCTGAAGATCGCAACATTCATCTCGTCAGCCAGATAGATCATCTGTTCCGGAACAGAAAGACCTTTGGAAACGATGAAACAGGGTATTTCGAAAATCAGGAGTTCTTTCAGGCGATCGTATAATTTTTCAGAAGACATTGATTGCAGGTAGCTGATCTCAGTTTCTCCCAGCAGTTGTATCCGTTCAAAAGGAAAACGTTCAAAATAACCGGAAAGTGCTAAGCCGGGTCGGTTAACATATTTGCTGCTTATTAGATTTTCAAGAGTTTGAGGATTAGTAAGCAGCGATAACGAAAAGATATCTTTCTTAGTATTCAGGAACTCTTTTAATTTAATTTTTTTCATACAACCTCAATTCCGGGCTTGAATCTTGTCGCCCAAAAAAAATAATTAGGGTTCAATCAATTTATAGTGTTCTTCGCCCTTTTTAACCAGGACATTTATTCTGTCAGTGGCAATATTCTTGAAAATAAAATAGGGATCATCTATTTCTTCAAATTTATCTATGGCTTCATTAACTGTCAATTCTTCTGCCATTATTCTTTTTGTCTTAACTGTTCTTTTGGCTGTACCCTTTTCAATCAGATTGGCATAGACGTATTGGCTGTTCTGTTTCAAGCTTCTTTTCTGATGGTCGGACCATTTATCTTTTAATTTCTTAACCTGATTTTCCATTTTATCTATAGCAGCATCGATGGCCATATACATATCTTTTTCGTTGGCAACGCATTTTAAATTGTTTTTTGGAATATGCAGGATCATTTCTGCTGTATTACCCCCATTTCCCAAAGCCAGCACAAAATGTACATTCAAAATATGATCAAAATACTTTTCCAGTTTTCTGGCTGATTCTTCCACATAATCTCTGATCGCATTGGTCAGATCAAAGTGTCTTGCCGTGATTGTGATTTGCATAATTTACCCCTTTTTTAAAAATTTTCTAACTTTTTCTGCATGATAAGAACTACGGACCAGAGGTGCTGATTCAACCAGTTTAAAACCCATTTTTTCACCTTCCGATTTATAATAATCAAATACCTGGGGATGGATATATTCCATTACCGGGTAATGTTGTAAGGAAGGTGCCATATATTGACCTATGGTGATGAGATCAACATCTGCCTGGCGTAGTATCTGCATCAACGATATTATCTCTTCTGTTTTTTCTCCTAAACCTACCATAAATCCGCTTTTAGTAACAAGTTTACCATCTATCTCCTTTGCTTTTTTTAAAATTTCAAGTGACCTTTCGAAATCGGCTTTGGGTCTAACCTGAGGATAAAGTCTTTTAATAGTTTCAACATTATGGTTAAGAACATCGGGGCCTGCTGAAATAATTTTTTTCAACTGCCGCAAATCTCCCTTCAGATCTGAAATTAAGACTTCTATTGATGTATCTTTATTCCCTGATTTTTTTATTTCTGCAATAACTTGAACAAATTGCCCGACTCCGCCATCTTCCAGATCGTCCCTGGTGACAGTGGTAATTACTACGTGCTTCAATTTTAGATCTTTAACCAGCAGGGCAATATTTTCAGGTTCTGCCGGATCTGGTTGTCTGATCTTGCTGATATCTTTATTTACAGCACAAAATGTGCAGTTCCTGGTACAGATATCACCCAGAATCATAAAAGTTGCCGTACCTCTTTCAAAGCATTCCCCTCTGTTGGGGCAACGAGCACTTTCGCAGACAGTGTGCAGATTATGTGCCCTTAAATATTTTGTAAGTTCCCTGGTTTTCCGGGCTCCGATCTTGCTGGATCTTAACCAGGAAGGTTTTCGTAATATATCCATTTAAATTATATGTACTGCCTTATTTTCAAGGTCTTCAGCAGCCTCCATAATACATTCGGAAAGGGTAGGATGAGCAAAAATAATTTTTTTTATCTCATTGAAAGTCATATTTGTACCTATCATATAAGCACCCTGAGCAATTAATTCCGTCGCCTGAGGTCCTATAATATGCATACCAATGATTTTTCCAGAATCTTCTTCCGCAATTAATTTTACAAATCCAAACCTGTTTCCCAGGCCCAGTGATTTTCCATTAGCTGAGAAAGGAAATTTTCCGATCACGATTTTTTTATTCAACTTCTCGGCTTCCTGCTGGGAAATTCCAACGGAAGCGATTTCAGGGTCTGTATAGGTGCAGGCTGGCACCGCAGCATAATTCAATTCCAGAATATCTATACCGGTAGATTTAACTTCATTGGCTATAATATCTGCCACGATCAATCCCTGTTTACTGGCAACATGTGCCAGCATCATAGTACCCGTAACATCGCCGATAGCAAAAAGATCTGGTAGATTGGTTCTGAATTCCTTATCTGTTGTCACAAACCCATTTTCTGTCTTCAATTCCTTTCCGGGAAACTTAATGTCCATTTGAGCTTCTCTACCGACACTCAACAGCACTTTGTCTGTCTCAATCGTTTTGCCGGAAGAAAGTTCTAGGATCAATTTACCTTTTTGCTCCTGGAAGCCTTCCACTCCCGTATTAAGCTGTATTTTTATTTTCACTTTCTTCAGAGACATGGCCAGTCTTTTGGAAATTTCCTGATCTTCCGTGGATATGAGATGCGGTAAAAATTCGACAATCTCCACATTGACTCCGAAATGATTGAAGATTGATGCAAATTCACAACCAATAACTCCTCCGCCAATTATCACCAGATGTTCCGGCAGATCGTTCATATTCAGAATATCACGTGAAGACATTATAGTAGTTCCGTTAAATTTCATAAAGGGAAGGGTTTTGGGTTTAGAACCTGTAGCCAGAACAATATATTTAGCTGTGTACTTATTATTTTCGGTTTCAATCAGATAATCTTTCTCTCTGCGATTGATAGTTTTTACTGTTTCTTTAAGATTGGGAATTTCCCTTTTTTTAAAAATGAATTCTACGCCGGATACCAGTTGCTCAACTACTTCGTTCTTTCTCTGCCAGATTGACTGATAATTGATTTTTGCTTCTGAAACTGAGATTCCGAATTTATCTGCTTCTTTGATTTCTTTAAACAATTCTGCAACTTTCACCAGCGATTTTGTCGGAATACATCCCCAATTCAGGCAGACACCCCCCAACCTTTCTTTTTCGATTACGGCTACATTCAAACCATATTGTTTCATTCTGATGGCGGAAACATACCCTCCCGGACCCCCGCCTACAATCAAGACATCATAATTCATTACACTTTTCTCCTGAGATGACTATTAAGAATACCTTTAGCCTTTCTATATTTGGCAACCACTCGACGGGAAACATTGATTCCCTGATTTTTCAATATTTCAGCAATATACTGATCGCTCAGTGGTTCGGATTTATCTTCACTCTCGATAAGTTTCTTGATCTGAATCTCCACATTCTGTCTGGAAACAGAATTGTAATTATTGTCTTTGCCGGCCCGGCTGGTAAAGAAATCTTTCAGACAGATAATTCCAAAAGGAGTATCTGCATATTTGCTTCTTACAACTCGAGAAATAGTTGATTCATTCACCTGCAGCTCATCTGCTATTACAGAATATGTTAAGGGTTGCAGAATGCCGCTGTTGCCATAAAAGAAATCTGTCTGATTTCTGATGATGGCTTTGGTTACTCTTTCTAAAGTTCTTCCCCGTAAATATATCGATTTTATCAGGAACTTTGCTGAATTAATTTTGCTTCTGACATAATTCACTGCATCCCTGTCTGTTTTTACTCGATTGAGAATTTGTTTATACTTGCGACTCATTCTGACTTTGGGAAAGGAAAAGTCATTAACAATTATCTCAAATTCATTTTCAATTTTCTTTATTATTACATCCGGAACAATGTAGTTAGCCGAATTTACTGCCAGCCGTAATCCGGGTTTAGGATCTAATTTGGAGATTGAGTCTTTCCAGCCATAAACTGTTTTCAAGGGGACATTGAATTTAGAGGCTAAGGTTTTATAGCGTTTATGGATAAGATCATCGAAATTTTCTCTAATTAGAATTCTGATCGTCTCATCATTTTCAGTTTCATCCAATTGAGCTAAAAGACATTCCTGAATCGTTCTGGCGGTTATTCCTCTGGGTTCCAGTTGAAGGATCTGGGAATGGATCTCATCTGCCCTTTCTTCATTTATTCCATATTCTTCGGCTAAAATGTAAATACTGAATCCTGGGGGCAGGAAACCGTAGTCATTAACACTGTCAATCAGTTCATAGGCAAAATCATATTCAATCTCACTCAGTGCCAGTTTATCTAATTGGGAAAAATAATCCTGCTTTTTATCTTCCGCTACCCGCAGCAGTTGTTCAAAACTAACTTTGTCTTCACCGCTGGAATACTTGGAGCTGATATCGTTATAATATTCATTGTAGAAATCTAATATCTCACTGAGTTCCCTGGATTCTTCCAGTGTTCTTTTCAATTCTTCATCTAGTTCCTGATCTGATTCTTCTTCATTTCCGCTTTCTTTTTCTTCAACTTTATCATCCTCTTCTTCGTCCTGGATCTCATTAATTTCCAGCATGGGATTATTGATCATTTCCTGTTTTAAATGAGTCTCCAGCTCCAGTAAAGGCATAGCCAGCATTTCCAGTGATTGCAGCATCTTAGGTTTAAGTAACAGATTCTGAGTTTGTCTCTGTGACATAGTCTGTCGGATTCTACTCATTTTCTGCTCCAAAGGGATTTATGAATCTGTCGCCCAGGTAAACTTCTCGGGCTTTCTGGTTATTAACCAGCTCTCTGGAAGTTCCGGAAAGCAGGATCTCACCATTAAAAATAATATATGCTCTTTCGGTAATTTTCAAAGTTTCCAGAACATTGTGATCGGTTATCAAAATACCTATTTCTTTTTCTTTCAGCTTTTTGATAATATCCTGAATATCTGCAACTGCCAAAGGATCAACTCCGGCAAAAGGTTCATCCATTAAAATAAAAGAAGGAGATGTTACAAGTGAGCGGGTAATCTCCAGTTTTCTGCGTTCACCACCGGAAAGCGTATAAGCTTTCTGCCGGGCTAACCTGGTCAGGTTCAGTTCCTCCAGATGTTCTTCCAATCGTTCTTTTCTTTCCTGTTTGGAATAATCAAGCGTTTCAAGAATTGCCATAATATTTTGTTCAACCGTGAGTTTATGAAAAATGGAAGGCTCCTGAGCCAGATAACCTATGCCCAGCTGAGCTCGTTTGTATAAAGGAAGTCTGGTAATGATATTATTGTTATAGAGAACTTCTCCCTCATTAGCTTTTATCAAACCAAGGATCATGTAAAAAGTAGTTGATTTTCCAGCTCCATTCGGTCCCAGAATACCAACAATTTCACCTTGATCAATTTTGATGCAGACATTGTTAACAACACGTCTTTTACCATAAATCTTAACCAGATTTCTTGTCTCAATACTGTTCATATTCATAAATTAATTTAAAAATATAATACTAATTTGTCAAGGTATAGTTGGACTTTTTTAGAATGTATTCACGGGTTTGGAATAAATTATGCATTTAGAGCAAAATCATTGAATTTACTGGAGAAATTTATATTTTCCCCGCACTTGATCTTTCATACTTATCTGCAGAACTTTATTGTCTTCAAATATTACTCGCATCTCCTTTCCAACAGCGGTGTTTTCCGAGAAATCTGAATCTTCCGATTCTTCCTGCCGGAAAAAAGAATCTACATTACCTCTGGCTGTAAAAATATTTATTTCTCCGTCGGAAAAGTTAAATTCCATCTCATCAGCAGTAACCCAGTTACCTTTGATAATTTGATCCTCGGTTTTAAAATTAACCTGACAGAAGTCCATTAATTCTGCCCTGCTGATCTTTTTATTATCAAAGTAAATTCTGAATTCACTGGCTTCTGCATCAGCAAATTCCGATCTGAATTCCGGTTCACCCAAATAAATTGCTTCACTCATTTCTGAAAAGTACAGGAGAAAATCACTTGTTATGGTAAAATCTGCAGACTCGGTCCGCACATTGAAATTGGCAGCGATTTTTTTGAATTCTGCAAAATATTCAATCTTCTCAGCAGATAAATTAAGTGAATCTCTCGCTTCCAGAATTATCCTGGGATTTATCAATAAATAGCCGTAACCTTCCTCTTGGTAATACTTTAAATCTCCACAAAATCCTCTTACAGCTTCTCTCTCATCGTATGCCTGCACCCTTCCTAACGCTTCCAATACGCGATCATTGCGAAGATATTCTATTTCATCGGCTGCGAAAGTTCTTATTGTGGAATCACTATGTACTTCCCGGGCCAGCACATTTCCACTAAGAACTACCTTTTCTTCCAACCGGAAATACTCGGCTTCATCGGCAAATAAACTCAATGTATCATCATAAACTCTAACATTACCGAACATTCTGGAAATCTTCTGTAATTCATATAAAACAGCTTCATCAGCGTAGAATTCAGTCTCTCCGTAAAAGAAATTTACATTGCCGATCAGGTGTGAGACATACTCATCATTTATCTTCTGAACCCTTAAAGTGTCCGAATTGATCAGTTTGTAAGGACGAAGCTTCGATTCCTGCCCCCATAAAGACAGACTGAGCACTGCGATCAGGCTACCAGTCAATATCCACTTCATCCAATTTTCCTTCAGCTGAAACTTTAATCATCTCAATGTCACTGAGATTGATATCTGTCCTCAACTCTTCACCTCTGAGAATATTATTATCCCTAATTACGGTGACTCCGCCTTTAGCCAGAACACTGTCAGTATTTCTGTCCCAGATGATGTGAGAAGTTTTTAAAATTCCGTTTTCGCTGCTGATTATGACATTTCCGGTACCGGTAAGAATATTTCTGGCATCATCTACTTCCGCTTTATCACAATAAAGCGAAGATCTCACAGTTTCGTCTGCGTTATAAGTTTCAACAAAAACTGTATCAGCAATTGTCATTTGATTTTTATAATATTTATCCAGATGGAAAGCACTTAATTTGTATTCCAGAACCGAATCGTTATAGGCAAAAACCGTCAATGAGTCCGCCTGTTCATCAGGCATCTCTTCTGAAAAATCAAATTTTGAACCCTCCTGTTGTTGTCCGCAGGAGACCAACAAAACAATGATTATAATTGAGCTAGCTATTTGCAAAATGGTTAAGAAGTTTCTGCAGGGTTTCTTCATATTTATCCTGTTCCTTTAAAATCAATTCGATGAATTCGCGAACAGCTCCTTCGCCGCCCTTTCTTTTTGCCACATAATCAACCTTGGCTTTCAGATCTTCAAAAGCATTCTGCGGAACTGCGGACAAAGCAGCTTTCTTCAGCATTGGATAATCGTTCCAGTCATCACCCATCACAGCCAGGTTTTCCCAGTTAAGACCCAATAAATTCAGGATCTGCTGAGCAGCTTTTTCCTTATTCTTTACTTTTTGAACCAGATATTTAATTCCCAGATCATTACAGCGTTGTTTTAAAATTTCGGACTCCCTGCCGGTGATAACGGCTATTTCGATATCTGTAAAAGATAAAAGCCTGATACCCAGTCCATCCTGAGCTGCAAAACTTTTACTTTCAACCCTGTTATTATCGTAAGTTATCCTGCCATCGGTAAATACTCCGTCATTATCCAGAATTATCAGCTTGATCTGCTTAATATTTTTCATAATTTCCTCTTTTTCGGACAGATTCTATTCGAATACAGAGATCCAGAATTTCCGGCAGTTCCTGCAGTTTTAACTGGGTGGAAGAATCACTTAAAGCTCTTTCCGGTTGAGGATGTGTCTCAATAAACAGACCGCTGACCATTCCTGTTGCCAGAGCAGCGGGAGCCAGCTGCCCCGCATAGTGTGGAACTCCTCCTGTTTCCTTTCCGGAAGCTGGTTTCTGCAGACTGTGAGTGACATCAAAAACAACTGGAAAACCAAAGTTGCTCATGGTACCGAAACTACGGAAATCCACAACCAGATCGTGATAACCGAAAGTTGTTCCCCGCTCCGTTAATAAAATCTGTCTATTCCCTGTAGAAGTAACTTTTGCCGCAGCAGAGCCCATATCTTCCGGTGCCATGAACTGACCTTTTTTAATATTAATGATCTTTCCGGTTTCCGCTGCTTTAATAATCAGATCGGTCTGCCTGGATAAAAATGCCGGGATCTGGATGACATCTGCTACTTCTGCTACTTCAGATATTTCACCGGTTTCATGGACATCTGTTAAAATGGGCAGATCAAATTTTGTTTTCACTTTATTAAGCAATTCCAGACCAGCGGATAAACCGGGACCCGTAGGTGATCCAAGTGAGCTGCGATTTGCTTTGCGGTAGGATGATTTGAAGATCAGCAGCAGGTCGTTTTTTAAAGCATATTCTTTCAGGAAGTGAGCTACTGTGAATACTGTATCTTCCGACTCAAGCACACAGGGTCCGCTGATCAGGAAAAATTTCTCACAACTTTGTATTTTATCGTAAACTTTCATCTCCTCTCCTGTATGAAGTTGAAAAATCTTATTGGGAAACTGTTTTCAAATCTACATTTTTAAGTATCGTGTCAAACATTAATTGAGCCTGATCGCAATTTTTTTGCTTGCCATAATTCAGGGGTCAAAATTTATTCCCCGCAAAGGATATTGAAGTTATGGTACGTTTTTTGATAATTTTTATAATCAGCAGCAGTTTTTTGCCTGCTCAGGAAAAACACCAGCTGGCACGACTTCATTACGATGGCGGCGGAGACTGGTACAACGACTCCGATATTATTCCTAATTTAGTAGAACATCTTAATAGCACCATAAACACAGACTTTTCTATTGAACAGGCAATAGTAAAACCTGGTGAAACAAAATTGTCTGATTACCCTTTCCTCTTCCTTACCGGGCACGGGAACATCTCTTTTTCGGAAAAAGAAGCAGATAATCTAAGGCAGTATCTGCAGCGTGGCGGGTTTCTATATGCAGACGATGATTACGGCATGGATGAAGCTTTTCAGAGAGAGATTAAGAAGGTTTTCCCCGAAAAGGATCTGATAGAACTTCCGGCTTCTCATGAATTGTTCTACAGTTTTAACCAGCTGCCCGAGGGCATACCCAAAATTCATAAACACGATGAAAAAAGACCTCAGGCTTTTGCCATCTTTGCTGAAAACGGCAGAATGATGGTTCTATACACTTATGAAACGAATATTTCAGATGGCTGGAGCAACAGGCACGATGATCCTCCCGAAATCAGAAAAAAAGCTCTGGACCTGGGAGCTAATTTATTTTACTACTTAATGGCGGGTAATTAGTATTTCTTACGGAATTATTTTATGAAAGTATATTTTCTATCAGATTTCCATCTTAAATTTCAGGAGAATGAAGAAGACCGGACCAGACGGGAAAGAGTTCTCTCTTTTCTGAGATCCCTCATCGGCAAAGCAGATATTCTGATCTTGAACGGTGATATTTTTGACCTCTGGTTTGACTGGAACAGTGTAATAATTAAAGGTTATTTCCCCCTGCTTAAAGTTCTGGCAGATTTAGATGAAAACGGCTGCCGGTTGATCCTCATAACCGGAAATCATGATTTCTGGTTTAATAATTTCCTGCCAGACTATCTAAATATGGAAATCTATTCCGATTATTTTGAAGAAATCATCGATAACGTTAAAGTTCACGTCACGCACGGGGACCGCCACACTTCTAATGATCTGCGTTATAAACTATTCAGAGCGATCATTCGGAACAGGTTCGTGAAGTTCCTTTTCCAGATAATTCATCCTGATCTGGCTCTCAAGCTGGGTAGATTGCTTTCCCGTTCCAGCCGAGAAAGAAAAATTCCGCCAACTTTAAAAAAGAAAAAAGAACAGGGTCTGATACGATCTGCCGATAAAATACTGAAACATTGCGATCTGGTTGTAATGGGTCACTCACATTCACCTCTATTGGAAAAAAGACGCAAGGGAACTTATGTAAACCTGGGTGACTGGATAACCAGCAACAGTTATCTGGAAATGACAGATGGGAAATTTCACTTGAAAATCAACAATTAAAGAAGGAGAGAAAATGACCAAAAAACTACTGATCGTAGCATTAACTTTTATGTTAGGAGGAATTTTGACAGCTGAAAATGTGAACGTTACAATGAAAACTAATTATGGTGACATTGAACTTGAATTATACCAGGATCTTACTCCGGTGACAGTTGATAATTTTATAGGATTGGCAACTGGTGAAAAAGAATGGAAAGACCCGGAAACTGGTAATTCTTCCACTGAGCCTTTCTACAATGGTCTCATCTTCCATCGTGTGATCTCAGATTTCATGATTCAGGGCGGTTGCCCCCTCGGTACAGGTTCCGGTGGTCCGGGTTACAGATTTGAAGATGAATTTCCCGGAACAGAAAAAATGTTATCGGGAGAGTTGACCAGCGAAGAAGATGCCTATCTGGTTTATGAACAGGTTATAATTAATCACCTTCGCACTAATCCTGAGCCTGATGCCGATATCCTTGCCATTCAGGAACAATGCGTTAAAGCTCAGAGCCTGGCACCTGTGATGCAGCATCCTGTGGAATATTACCTGGAAAAAACCGGTATGGAAGGACCGCTTTATTCCAAGGAACTTACTCTTGAAGTTGATTACGGGACGATCTGCATGGCAAATTCCGGCCCGGGAACCAATGGCTCCCAATTCTTCATTGTTACCAAAAAAGATGGCTGCAACTGGCTGAATGGTAAACATACAGTTTTTGGTAAAGTTGTTTCCGGCATGGAAGTAGCTCACACAATCGAAAATCTGGAAAAAGACGAAAGAGATAAACCTCTGGAAAATGTAAAAGCAGTAATCGAAGAGATTATTGTTCATTAATAGATTTCTGATTTGAACCTTCGGCTGAGAATTCAGTCGAAGGTTTTTTTTAATCCTTTTTAGTACTTCTGGGATGAGCCTGCTGGTAAACTTTTTTCAGATCTTTTAAGGACAGGTGAGTGTAGATCTCTGTTGTGGAGAGATTACTGTGTCCCAGCATCTCCTGAACAGCCCGCAGATCCGCCCCGTGAGAAATTAGATGGGTGGCAAAGGAATGTCTGATAGAATGGGGTGAATACCCTTTGGTCTTTGCAACAAGCCTGATATAGCGATCCAGAATCTCTCGCATTTCATCAGCGGTAAGAGGTTTTCCGCTTTTAGATAGAAAGAGGGAATCATCGCTTTCCCGGGAAACAAATTGATCCCTTACTGCTAAATAACTTTTTACCGCAGCTGAAGCTTTCTTCCCAATCGGGACTATTCTGTCCTTGTCACCTTTGCCTCTAACTTTAATCAGGTTGGAAACCAGGTCGATCTGAGTAATTCGGACAGATACAACCTCACTTATCCGCAATCCGCTGGAGTAAATTATTTCCAGAACAGCTTTATTTCTGATGCCGAATTTACTGCTGAGATCGGGAATATTTAATAACTCCTCTATCTCATTTTCAGTGAAATGTTTGGGCAGTTTTTTTTCAAATTTAGGAATTTTCAAATTCAAAGCCGGATTTTTCTTAATTAACTCGTAAACTTCACAGAATTTGAAAAAATTCCGAATAGTTGTAACCTTTCTCGCCAGAGTCCGGTTCGTTCTTCCTCTAAAGCTCAGATCTCTCAGATAATCCCGAATATACAACCTGGAAATACCTCCCACAAATACATCTCCCTGCTCAAAATACTTTACCAGAAACTCCCGGAACTGCTGCAGGTCTTTCCGATAGGAATTAATTGTGTTTTGTGATAATCCTTTGGAGATCAGACTTTTAACGTACTTTTCAATAGCTTCATGCATCTGTTTATTCCATTTTTTCCGATTGTATATTTTCCATCCGCTGTAATTCTATCTCCTCTTCATACCAGTAAGGTTTGATCTCCCCGGCAGAATAGATTAATCGTAATCTGCCAAACCTCCCTCTATTACTGATAATGCTGTAAAATGGGGTCTTGTTGTTCAGCAGACTATTATTGCTTTTCGAATAATCTGAACTTACAACGATATCGATAGCTTTATCTTTTACAATATCATTATCGATGAATCTGGAAAGATTTGATATCATTATAACCAGATCTGTTCTGGAAGCGAGAAATTCAGCTACAGCTTCCGTTACGGCAAAAACTTGAAAGTTGAATTCCACTTTGCTGCTGATTTCATTCTTTACAACAAAATCCGGAGTATAAATTGAGAAAATTCCAATCTTCATGGAATCAGTTTCAACGATTTTAAATGGCAGTATGGCAATACTGTCACTGGTGATGTTAGAAGCGAGAATTTCAAAGTTCAGATTATTATTCCTTACTTCAAAAAAATAATCTGTGGGGGAAGCCAGATCGCAATACACATAATTTAAAAAAGCCAATGGAAAGATATCCCCTTC
>LKUH01000512.1 GCA_001412425.1 Candidatus Cloacimonas sp. SDB | reverse complement strand
GAGGAGATTCAGCGGAAGTGGTAATTCTCCGGGATGGAGAAAGATTAAGTTTAAGAGGTAAATTCCCGGATATTGAATACTACATTTTGTTTAGAAGGGAGCTGCCCTCGGGAAGGGTGGAAGGATATTTCTGCGGCAATGAATTTCATTTAAGAACTTCTCAAGTATCCGGATTGACAATATATATTGATCCTGCCATGGTAATGCTGGATCAACAGGTTAAAGTTTATATTAATGACAGTTTGCTGTTTGACGATTTCATTCAGCCGGATGAGGAGTTTATAATCAGGAATTTTTTGGATAATTTTGATCGGGAAGCTATCTATGTGAATAAAATTACATTGGATATTTGATATAAACCACGGTTAAATACTTTAACCTCACCCTATACAAAATCCTGAACAGGGGAAGGAAAGTTAATATTTAGACATATACAAGGGTATTTTTGATCTTTTCAGATACAGTTTTAATTCTAATGCTTTTTAATCCCATGGGAGTAAGAACATCTACTTTCTTATTAAATAGACTTTCTAAATATTCAATTAGATTCATGAAGTTATCCAAAGTTGGATTTTCAAATTCAACTAGAAAATCAATGTCGCTATTTTCATCATTTGAACCAAGTACATATGAACCAAATAAAGCGATATTTTTTACACTGAATTTTGACAGATTAATTTTATTTTGTTCTAAAATTTCTAAAATTTTTTCTTTATCTAATTTTTCTATCATATTATCATTTTTATAAAATTTTATAGGTTATCTCTAAATAAATCTAATATAAATTAACCACAGAGTCCCCTCTCTACACCCTACCTCCCGCACAGAGATTTGGATATTTTCTATAAAATGATTTGATTAGGTAGATATTTAGAATAAAATATCTATTATGGTGATTACAAAAAATATTGATAAACTTAAAAGAAAAAGTCCTTTTCCTGGAAATATTGAAAAAGCAATAAATTTACTAATAAAAGTTTATAAACCTTTGGATATTTACATTTTTGGTTCTTATGCCTGGGGTGTCCCAGATAGTGAAAGTGACGTGGATTTTCTTATTACAGTAAAAGACTCAGATGAAAAAAATTATCTCCGCCCAATTAAAGGATTGAAAGCATTAAAAGGATTAAACGTACCCAAAGATATTCTGGTTTTAACTAGTGATGAGTTAAGAGATCAATTAAAACATCCTTCATCTCTATTTAGAAAAATCCATGAAAAAGGGATAAAGGTTTATGAATCTTCCTGAAATTTGGCTAACCAAAGCTGAAAATGATTTGAAATCCGCTAAAGTACTAAAAAATCACTCCCAGGACTTATATGATACTTCCATTTTTCATGCTCAGCAATCAGCAGAAAAAGCTTTCAAAGCCTATTTTGCTTTTAAAGAAATTCAAATTCCCAGAACACATGACCTTGAATTATTAAATAATAAGTGCATCGAATTTGATGATGATTTTATAAATTTAGAACAATGTGCAATTAATTTAATACCGTATTCAACTGAATTCAGATATCCAGGTTTATCCATGAAACCAGATATTAATGATCTTGAGGATGCAATTACTGTACCGCTTCAGATGGAAATTGACA
>LKUH01000511.1 GCA_001412425.1 Candidatus Cloacimonas sp. SDB | reverse complement strand
CTAATCCAGGATTAAAAAATGAAGAGGATTTATGAATTCAGAAATAATTATAAATACACATTTTTACGAGACCAGGGTAGCTATTCTTGAGAATAGTAAACTGGTCGAATTATTCACGGAAAAAAAAGAACAGGAATTACTGGTCGGAAATATATACAAGGGCATCGTTAAGGATGTACTCCCTGGTATGGGAGCCGCATTTATTGACGTAGGTTTAAATAGAACCGCTTTTTTGCACTATAAGGATATTAATCCCAACTTCCTGCCCGAGAAAAAAAAAAAGATACGTCTGAAATATGATTCTTCTCACATCAGAAAAGTTATTTCCCCCGGTCAGGAAATTGTTGTTCAAGTAAAAAAGGATCCGATTGGCAAAAAAGGAGCCCGAGTAACCGGCAAGATCTCAATTCCCGGCAAATTCCTGGTTTACATACCTTACGATTCTAAAATCGCTTTATCCAGAAAAATAGTTTCCAGCGAAGAAAAAGATAGAATTAAAAAAATCCTTTCCAATTTAAAAGAGAAAAGCACCGGATTAATTGTTAGAACTGACACGGAAGGAATTGATGAGGAAGATTTCAAACAGGAATATAACGGCCTGGCCAAAACCTGGAAATTTCTTTCCAAACAAATCAATCATGCTAAAGCACCTTTCTGTATTTTTGATGAAAATGATCTCTCATATACCCTCATCAGAGATCTCTTTAATTCTAATATAGACAGGCTGGTAATTGACGACAAAAAGCTCAGACGTAAAATTATCGGCAATCTTAAAGATGTGTCGCCTGATCTGATCAATCGAATTGAACTCTACCAGGAAGATTCTCCTATTTTTGATGCCTATGGAATTGAAAAAGAGATCGAAAACATTTTTAAATCAAAGATAAAACTGCCAAGTGGGGGAAATATCAACATTCAACAAACTGAAGCTCTGGTAGCGATAGATGTAAATACTGGCAGTTTTACTGGCAACAGCACTTATGATCAGACGATAAAAACGACAAATCTGGAAGCAGCTCTGGAAGTTGCCAGGCAGATCAGATTAAGAGATCTCAGCGGTATTATGGTGGTTGATTTTATTGATATGAGCAATGAGAATGATCAGGAAGAAGTATATCAGACGCTTAAGAATTCCCTGAAACGGGACAGAGCCAAAAATAAAGTATATCCCTTCAGCCCTCTTGGTTTAATAGAAATCTCCAGAAAAAGAACTCGACCGAGTCTTCTGCTCACCTATTCTGAACAATGTCCGCATTGCAATGGCACAGGCAGAATGTTAGCTGATGATTCTATCGGTGTCAGAATATCTCGCTGGTTGCAGAGAGCTAATTATTTTATCAAAAAAGACTCCCTGAAACTTGTTGTTCATAAAGATATTAAAACATTTTTCGACAACAATCCCGAGATTCTAAGTGATTTTGATAATAAGCTGGAGATTTTAGCAGATAACAGACTGAAAAAAGATGATTTCAAAGTGTACTCTCAAAAGAATAATCTTGAGTTAACATCTCAATATAATTCTTGACAAGAAAAAGGTCTGAAAATTTTTTAAACGATCTTAGAATTTTGTTTGTTTAATAAGGAGATAGATGATGTACGCAATAATAGATATTAAAGGGATCCAACACAAAGTTGAAATAGACAAAATAGTGAAAGTGCCCTTTATGAAAGATACTGAGATTGGTTCGGAAATAGAGATAGATCAGGTTTTACTGTTAAATGATGATAAGAAAATAAAGATCGGAGATCCTGTTGTAAAGAATGTTAAAGTAATCGCTGAAGTTTTATCCCATAACAAGGAAAAAAAGATCATTGTTTTCAAAAAGAAAAGAAGAAAAGGTTACGAAAAGAAACAGGGTCATCGTCAGAATTTTACTCAATTAAAAATTAAAGAAATCAGAAATTAGGAAACACCGGAGGAAATAATGGCACATAAAAAAGGTGTTGGAAGCAGTAAAAACGGAAGAGATAGTAATCCTCAATATCTGGGGGTTAAAAAATATGGCGGGCAGCAGGTCCTGGCTGGAAATATCCTTGTAAGACAGCGCGGCACAAAAATCCATAAAGGCGAAAATGTGGGTCTTGGTAACGACTATTCACTATTCAGTCTTATTGATGGATTTGTTAAATACGAAACAAAAAAAGCTGGGAAAAAATTTGTCAGTGTATATCCGGAAAAAAATTAATTTTAAAAAAAAGTATTTGTTTTTA
>LKUH01000510.1 GCA_001412425.1 Candidatus Cloacimonas sp. SDB | reverse complement strand
ACTACTGTTATTTTTTTTAATTCTGGAAATCCTGCTTGTATTTGCTTCTTCCAGTTTTCAAAAGGAACTGGAACTAGGCTTTAAAGACGGAAAATTAATTTTCAGACAAATTGAAAGTAAGCACGATCTCCAGGATAAGATAACGGAAGAATTTCAGGTAGATGAATTCTATAAACAGAAGCCCGAGGCGGAAGAACATTATAATAATTCGATCTATCTGACATTAAAAGATATCTTTGAAAAAGTCTCTTTGGAAATAACACCCATAGGTACTTTTCAGCTGCTTCGTATGCTGCTTATAGTTGACTTGCTATTTATCGTTATAATTTTTCTCGTTCGTTCTGTTCTAAGAAAAAGACCTTCTAAACCCCAGATTCTGTTCGAGTTAACCTATACTTCATTGGAACAATTCGTAATAGAAACACTAGGCAAGGAAAAGGCTAATTATACCCCCTATATTGTTACTCTGTTTTTATTTATCTGGATTTGTAATATGATCGGAATGATACCGATACCGGGCTTTATGGAGCCTACCAGAAATTTAAATGTTCCACTGGGCTTAGGGTTTATGGTAATAGTTATCGTACATTTCTCAGCATTTAAATTTAAAGGTGTCTGGAATCATATTCAGGATTATCTACCTCATAAAAATCCCCTTTTTATTCTGGATATTGTTGGAGAGGTATCTAAGGTAGTATCAATATCTTTTCGTCTATTTGGAAACATTCTTGGTGGTGCAATTATTATTCTCGTTGTCTCATCACTGGTTAACTATGTTATTTTCCCGGTTGGCTTAAATCTTTTTTTTGGCATATTTGTGGGAACAATTCAGGCATTTGTATTTACCATGTTGGCTCTATCCTATATCGGGGCTGAAATAGTGGAGTAATGATGGTACTAACGAATGAACATATCCAGATGGCAGCTTTTTTAGGAGCTGGCATTAGTGTGGGTTTAGGTGCAATTACTACAGGTATAGGATCGGGGATTATTGCAGGCGAAAGCGCTTATGGCCTGGTAAGGCAACCCAAAGCAAACGATCAGCTATTCAGAACGATGCTGATAGGTCAGGCAGCAGCTCAGACTGCAGGCATTTTCGCTTTGGTTATTTCAATGCTTCTGATCTATGGAAGATCTGATCTTCCTGAGGGAGGCTGGTATAGAGCAGCCTCTTATCTAGCTGCCGGCCTAGCCATGGGTCTTGGTTCTATTGGTCCTTCACTGGGTGCTGGTTATGCTGGAGGACAGGCTTGTAACGCTGTGGCCAGAATGCCGAAAGAAAGTAATTCCATCATGGGCAATATGTTAATTGGGCAGGCATTATCGCAGACTTCGGCAATTTTTGCGCTTGTTGTGGCATTTTTATTGATATACTCAATACCTGTACAGCCAGCAGATATTTCCACCGGCAGGATAATCGTGAAAACCCTGGCCATTATCGGAGCCGGATTATCAATAGGATTCGGCACGCTGGGGCCAGGGTCAGGAATTGGATATGTAGCTGGAAAGGCCAGCAATATGGTGGGCAGATTTTCACATGAAAAATCAACCATAATGAGAACGATGTTTCTGGGAGCAGCTGTATCAGAGTCTACCGCTATATACTCTTTAGTTGTTTCTTTTTTATTAATATTTGCCTTATAAGAGATTAAATAAATGGAGGAATCATGGATTTAACATTAGCAGAAGGAATTGTTAAGGCCTCAGCATTGCTGGGTGCAGGTTTATGTATGGGAATGGGTGCTTTGGGTCCAGGACTTGGTGAGGGTTTTGTAGCTGGAAAAGCCTGCGAAGGGATTGCCAGATCACCTGAAAATGCCAGTTTAATCACAAGAACAATGCTGGTTGGACAGGCTGTTTCGGAATCTACCGGAATTTATTCTCTGGTTATTGCGCTCTTACTTATTTTTTCCACATAAGCAGAGTTTTTCATTTCTACTGGATCACAATTAAAAGTAGCTAAACTGGAGAATTTATGATAACAATAAATTATGCTTCTCTAATTGTTATATTGAATTTTGTTCTTTTGCTGATAATTCTGAATAAACTTCTTTATAAACCGATAAAAAAGTTCCTGGAAGACAGACAGGCTAAAATCGGTTCAGATCTTGATGAGGCAGAAAAGTTAAGACAGGAAGCAGAAAAGAAGGTTCAGAAAACGGAGGAAGAATTAAAAAAATCTGCAGTTGAAATCAGAAAAATGAAGCAAGCTTCCCGCAAAGATGCAGAAAATCAGGCAGCAGACATTATTAAGGAAGCAAAAGATAAGGAAAGAAAGATTATCAGTGAGACTGAAGCTCAGCTTTTACATAAAAAAGAAAAAGTTAAGCTGGAGATCGAAAGTGAACTTGCAGAACTGGTGTCAAAATTATCAGAAAAGTTTCTTTCCCAGAAAATTGACCAGAAACAGGACCTGAAACTGCTGGATAAGCTGATTAAGGAAAGTGAAAATAAGTGAAGAACATTCTGGTAGCACAAAGATATGCGAAAGCAATACTTCTTAATGTAAATAAAAAAGACTATAATCTTTTGCGGGATGACGTTAAAAGCTTAAGATCTAGCTTAACTGAGAATAAAGACTTCATAGTTGCATTAAATTCCTTTCTTTATCCTTTGCAAGAAAGGTTAAAACTTGCCGCACAGATTTCTACAAAACTTAACCAAAGTGAAATCTGGAGAAATCTCTGTGAAATTCTGATTAAAAAGCATAGATTCAATATAATAATTGAGATTCTAACCGAACTGGAAAATATGATCTTAGAGGAAAATAATAAAGTAAAAATAAATTTAACCCTGGCATTTAAGCATGATGATGAAATAATACAGAAAATTATTAAACAAATTGAAAAAATATTAGAATGCCAAGTGGAAGAAACCTTATTAATTGATCCGAGCCTGATTGGTGGATTTGTGGCAGAAACTGAAACAGTAAGGATTGACGGCTCTATACATAATAATTTAGCCAAGCTTGTATATATAAGTTCAAAAGATAAAAAATGAGGATGTAATGAAAATACAACCAGATGAAATAAGCGCGATCTTAAAAGATAAGATCAATAACTTTAAATTTGAGATCGATATTGCTGAAACAGGAAGGGTGGTTCAGGTTGGAGACGGAATAGCCAGAATTTACGGTATGGAAAAAGTTATGTCAGGCGAAATGATCAGCTTTCCAGGAGGAGTTGTAGGAATGGCTCTGAACCTGGAGGAAGATAATGTCGGCTGCATTTTGTTTGGTGAGACCAGTAAAATTAAAGAAGGCGATATAGCCAAGCGGACAAAAAAAATTCTTCAGGTCCATGTAGGCGATGATTTGCTGGGCCGTGTTGTTAATGCACTTGGACAGCCGATCGACGGGAAAGGAGAGATCAAGACTGGAGATTCCAAACCAATTGAAAGAAAAGCGCTGGGTATTATTCAAAGACAACCGGTTAAAGAACCTTTGCAGACAGGTTTGAAATCAATTGATTCTATGATTCCGATAGGCAGGGGACAGCGTGAACTGATAATTGGTGACAGGCAGACAGGAAAAACCGCTATTGCAATTGATACAATAATAAATCAAAAAGACACAGATGTGTTTTGTATTTATGTGGCAATTGGTCAAAAAAAATCATCAGTTGCAAAAATTGTTAAAGTGCTGGAAGATCATGGAGCAATGGATTACACAATTATTGTATCAGCATCGGCTTCCGAATCAGCATCACTGCAGTATCTTGCTCCCTATTCTGGCTGTACGATGGGAGAATTTTTTCGAGATAATGGAAAACATGCTCTGGTGATCTATGATGATCTTTCCAAACATGCAGTTGCTTACAGAGAGCTTTCTCTGCTGCTAAGAAGACCTCCAGGACGAGAAGCTTATCCCGGAGATGTCTTTTATCTTCATTCCAGATTACTGGAAAGAGCTTCAAAACTCAGTGAAGATCTGGGTGGGGGATCTCTGACCGCTCTGCCGATCATTGAAACTCAGGCCGATGACATTACTGCCTATATTCCAACTAATGTTATTTCCATTACAGATGGCCAGATCTACCTGGGAAGCAAATTGTTTTATTCCGGTGTTAGGCCGGCAATTAATGCTGGTTTATCAGTTTCCAGGGTGGGCGGTAAGGCGCAGAAAAAAGTTATGAAGAAGGTGACAGGACAGCTGCGGCTGGATCTTGCTCAATATACCGAACTGGAAGCCTTTGCAAAATTTGGTTCCGATCTTGATAAAGCTACGCAACAGCAATTACTTAGAGGAGAGCGACTGATGGAGATTCTTAAACAAAGGCAGTATAATCCGCTTTCGGTTGCTCAGCAGGTGATGATAATCTTTATGGCAAATCAGGGTTATCTGGATAAAATAGAAACAGAAAATGTTAAAAAAGTGGAAGAAGAATTGTTTTCCACTCTGGGTTCTCAATACGCTGATTTTATGAAAGAGTTAGCGGACTCTGAAATGGATGATAAAATAGTAGAGAAAATGAAAAAGATCTGTGAAAAAGTAATCAAGAAATTTTAATCAGGGCAAAAATGGCTAATTTAAGAGATATAAAGAACAGAATTAAGAGCGTTAAAAGCACAAAACAGATAACTAACGCCATGAAAATGGTTGCTTCTTCCAAATTGAGAAAAGCACAGATAAATATCTTAAATGCCAGACCTTACGCTGATTATGTTAATGAAATTCTCAGAACACTTAAGTACAAAAATATTCAATCTCAGCACCCTTTACTGGACGATCCGCGGGAAAAGGCTAAGAAAGCTATAGTGGTAGTGACTGCGGACAAGGGTTTATGTGGATCTTTTAATACAAATATTATCAGAAAAGCAACAGAATATATAAATAGTCATCCTGATACCGATATAATTTGTTTTGGAAAAAAGGGGAGAGATTATCTTAAAAAAAGATCTGACAATATAATCAGAGAATATACAGATCTTTTTAATGAGATGAATTTTGATGTATCAAAAGAAGCCAGCGAATTTCTACTCGATCTTTTCTTAAAAGAAAATTACGGAAAGATTGAAGTGCTTTATAATGAATTTAAATCCGCAATTCAACAAAATGTAGTTGTAAAACAGTTGCTTCCCGTAATTCCAATTGAATCGGAAGATGTGTCAAAAATGGATTTTCTTTATGAACCCGATGAAGACACCATAATTGAAGAACTTGGTCGTAAATACGTACATGTAGATATCTGGCGGATCATGCTGGAATCCTCAGCTGCTGAGCAGGGTGCCAGAATGACAGCAATGGATTCGGCTACCATAAATGCTGCCGAAATGATTGAACATCTTACACTAAATTATAACAGGGTGAGACAGTCGGCTATCACCACCGAGATAATTGAAATAGCTTCCGGAGCAGAAGCGATAAATTTGTAATAAAATGAATAAAATAAAGAGGTTATTATGGTCGAAGGTAAAGTAATTCAAATTATTGGGCCTGCAGTTGATGTTGAATTTCCTGAAGGACATTTGCCTGCTATTCACAATGCTTTAACTATTAAGAGAGAAGGTCGTTCGAATCTGATTCTGGAAGTTCAACTGCATCTGGGAGAGAATAAGGTTAGAACTGTGGCAATGGATTCTACTGATGGACTGGTGAGAAATGAAAAGGTTTTTGATTCAGGTAATCCCATTATGGTACCGGTTGGTGAGAAGGTTCTGGGTAGAATTATAAACGTTATCGGTGAGCCAATAGATGAAGCGGGAGAAATTAAAGCAGAAGAGAAATACCCCATACATCGTCAAGCACCCGTTTTTGAGAATCTTTCAACCGAAGAAGAAATACTGGAAACCGGCATCAAAGTTGTTGATCTTATAGAACCCTATTCAAAAGGGGGTAAGATCGGTCTTTTTGGCGGTGCTGGAGTAGGAAAAACAGTACTGATCCAGGAATTAATCAGAAATATTGCCATTGAACATGGGGGTTTTTCAGTTTTTTCAGGAGTTGGAGAAAGAACCCGGGAAGGTAACGATCTTTGGCTGGAAATGAAAGAATCGGGAGTTATTGATAAAACCGCCCTGGTATTCGGTCAGATGAATGAACCCCCGGGGGCACGATTAAGGGTCGGTTTAACCGGATTAACTGTGGCCGAATATTTCAGAGATGTTTCCAAAAAGGATGTTTTGCTTTTTATAGATAATATCTTCAGGTTTACCCAGGCCGGTTCCGAAGTATCCGCACTTCTAGGAAGAATGCCTTCAGCAGTAGGTTATCAGCCTACACTGGCAACTGAAATGGGAGAACTGCAGGAAAGAATAACCTCAACTAAAGACGGATCAATAACTTCAGTACAGGCTATCTATGTTCCGGCAGACGACCTGACGGACCCCGCTCCGGCGACCACTTTCTCACATCTTGATGCTACTACTGTGCTGGATAGAAGAATTGTTGAACTGGGAATTTATCCAGCAGTTGACCCGCTTGATTCTACCAGTAGAATAATGGATCCTAAAATTATTGGTGAAGAACATTATAATGTTGCTAGAGAGACTCAAAGAATTATTCAGAAATATAAAGATCTTCAGGATATTATTGCAATTCTTGGTATGGATGAACTTTCTGAGGAGGACAAGATTACCGTAAGCCGGGCACGTAAATTGGAAAGATTCTTTTCCCAACCATTTTTTGTAGCAGAAGAATTTACTAATACAGCTGGTGTTTATGTTCCATTGAAAGATACTATAGAAGGATTTAAGGCCATAATAGATGGTGATTGCGATGAATGGCCGGAACAGTCCTTTTTATATGTCGGTAATATTGAAACGGCTGAAGAAAAGGCCAAAAAGTTATTGAAAAATGAGTAAAATTACTATAGAAGTCATGCAGCCTTCACAGGTAAAAATTAGTGATGAATACGATCATGTAATTGTACCTGGCAGTGAAGGGGATTTTGGCGTATATGAAGATCATACTCCCTTCATAACTAAGATGAGACCGGGCATACTGCAATTGTATAAAAATAATTCAGTCGAAAAATATGCAATACATGACGGATTTGTTACAGTAGAAAATAATGTTGTCAAAATTGTCTGTGAAAATATTGAAAAAGAGAATGAAATAGACAAAGGCAGAGCTGAAGCTGCCAAAGAACGGGCAGAAAAGAGATTAAGATCATCAGAGAGTGATATAGATTTCAGAAGAGCAGAACTCGCTTTGAAAAAAGCCCTGGTCAGGCTAAAACTTCAGTCCAGATAGGACTGTTGGACGGTTTATTCTGAAAATAATATTTTTACCAGTATTTTTAATTTTTACTCTTTTAATATTAAGTTGTAATCCTCACCCTCAAAAAATTCCAGAAAGTAGTGCTAATTTAGAACCAGAAGATGACAAATCAGAACTAACCAGTAAAGAAAATGAAACACCAGAACTGGTAGATTCCTATCAGAAAATTGTAAAACGTGAAACACCAAATTTCACCAGAGGAATATATCTAACAGGTTACACAGTAGCATCTGAAAGATTTGAAAAAATTTTAGATCAAGCCCAAGAAGCTGGAATTAATACTGTAGTCTTTGATGTAAAGAACATGAAAGGTGACGTATTTCTCTCAGGTGGCCAAAAAGACTCTGTGAGGGCAGAAAAATATAAACCGATAATAAACATTGCAAAAATTGTAAAAGCGCTACACAGACGAAATATGAAAGCCGTAAGTCGAGTAGTTGTTTTTCATGATCAAATGTTGGCTAAGAATTTCGTTGAGTTAAGGCCTGAAGCTGCAGATGGAGGACCTTGGCAGGAAAGCAAAAAAAGAGATCCTTCCTGGCTGGATCCTTCCAGACAAGCTGTTCAGGAAGAGATACTGGAAATAATAGAACGGGTAGCCAGTTCTGGAGTAGATGAAATTCAGCTGGATTATATAAGATTTCCGACCCAGGGTAACCTGGAAAATGCTGTCTTCAATTATCAGAAAATAGACAGTGAAAAATCTTTAGCAGATTCAAATTATACACCAAGAGAAAAAGTTGACATAATAGAATATTTTATAGATAAAACTAAAATAATAGCCGATAAATATGGGATAACATTGACTGCAGATTTATTTGCAATTGTGGCCTGGCAAGCGCCAAAAGATGTAAGTAATACAGGTCAGGATATTGCCAGGCTGTCAAAATATTTAGACAGCGTACACCCAATGATTTATTCATCTCACTTCAATGCTGGTTTTAGTTTTAGAGAGCAAATAGAAAATGAACCTTATTATATTGTTTATCAGGGTACGATACTAACGTTGCAGGAAGCTGAAGAAGGATGCAGGGTTATACCTTACATACAGGCAAATAGCTGGAAAGTAAATTACAATAAAAATTACATTATCGCACAAGTAAGGGCGATTGAGGATGCAAAAGCGGACGGTTATATTTTATGGAGTTCTTCTAATAACTACGAAAGTGCTTTAAAGTGGCTAACCGAATATTATTCTAAATAATAGTTTCACGTGAAACAAAATAGGCAAAAAGATTATTTTTACTATTTACTAATTATTTGTTTTGTGAGAATATTATAAATTTCTTCCGGATTTTCAGTTGACTTAAGTGTTTCGATAATCTTTTCATTCATTAACAATTTTGAAATATAGGAAATTGAAAACAAATGCTGCTGATCATCATGAAGCAAAAGCATAAAGTAGGTATTTACGGGTTTATTATCAACAGCGTCAAATTCAATTTCCTTGGCGGAACGACCGAAAATAATGGCAGGTCGTTTTACCTTAGAGGGATGCAGGTGCCTGGGATGAAGAAGCGCAACACCCTTTCCTATTGCAGTTGATACCAATTCTTCTCTTGCTACCACTACCTGATAAAGCCAGCGGTGATCTTTTACAATTTTTAATTCTTTAGCAATTTTGGACATTTCCGCGATAGCTTCATATTTATTATCCGCCTGAAAATTAAGATATATGTATTTGGGTCGGAAATAATCTGTAAATCTGCAAACGGATCTTTTTAATGCTAATAATTCTACTTCCCGCTCATTTAAATTGGCTAACCATTCGTCGACTTCAGATTTATCGATTACGAAACTGTTTCCCCGTTTTATAGTTTTAAAAACTTCAGCTTTAATAGTTTCTTTGATCACGGAATCTGTTACTTTTAAATAAGTGGCAGCCTGTTTAATTGTTAAATAATCTTTAGCCATAAATCATCTCCTTCAATAATCCCGTATGTGCATGTGGCTTATTTCTGTCAAGCTTAACGAGTAATTTCTTGACAGAATATATTTATCGAAAGTTGTTAAAGCATGAATAGAATTATATTTATTTCTTTAATTATAGTATTATTATCGTCATGCAGTTATTCTGTTTACTCTTCCGGGTATCCTCATTTAAAAACAATTGCGGTTATTCCATTTGAGAACAGCACAACTGAATACCAATTAGAAAATGATCTTTTTCTCGATCTTTCCGAAAGATTTGAGCAGGATGGAAGATTAAGCCTGGTAACGTTTTCTCCTGATTGCCAGCTGGAAGGTAAGATTCTAGATTATTCAGATAAAATATACAGTTATAACTCAGCCGGTATCGAGCAGTATCAGATAAAGATACTATTTAGTATTATTTTTACTGATTTGAAGAAAAATAATATTCTAATGAAAAATGACACTTTAGTACTTTCAGCAGAATATAGTTCAAGTGACGAAAATGCGGAATTCAGTACAGAAGAAGAGGCTAGAAAGGAAATTTATAAAGATCTATTTGATATGATCTTAAGGGAAACACTGGAACAATGGTAAGGATTAATAAATTCCTGGCTCAATGCAATCTGGGATCAAGAAGATTTGTTGAAAGTATAATAAACGCAGGATTAATAAAAGTAAATGATGAAATTGTAACTGATCTATCCCTTAAAGTTGATCCGGAAAAAGATATTGTAAAATTTAAAAATAATGTTATTGAGATCAAAAATAAGAAAGTATATATTATGCTTAATAAGCCTGTTAAATATCTAGTTACAAAGAAGGATGATTTTCAGAGAAACACTGTTTTTGATCTGATCCCTGATTTTGGCACAAACATGCATTACATTGGCAGACTTGACTATATGTCGACAGGTCTTTTATTAATGACTAATGATGGTGATTTTGCCCAAAAAATCATCCATCCCAGAAACAAATTACCCAAATTGTATAAAGTAGCTGTAAAAGGCTACTTGATGAAAAGTCAAATCGAACAGTTGAGAAATGGTGTGACTATTGCCGGGAAGAAAACCAGCCCGGCCATTGTATTTATAAAAAAAAGAAGCCAGAATACGACAATTTTAAAAATCACTATATTCGAAGGCAGAAAAAGACAGATCAGGCATATGATTAAATCCATAGGTTCAGAGGTTTTAGAGCTTAAGAGGCTTCAAATAGGCAATCTAAAGCTGGGGAAGTTATCTCTTGGGACCTGGAGATTTCTAACCAGAAATGAAATCGATGCTTTAGAAAACTATAAATCGGGATAAAAATGAAAATTGGTATTATAGGACTTAAAAATTCAGGTAAAACAACAATTTTCAATGCTCTCACAGGGCTTAATGCAGATACTGCAATGTATTCTGCCGGTAAAATTGAACCTAATTTGGGTATTGTAGAAGTAAAAGATCCGCGTATTACAAAGTTGACAGAACTATATGAACCTCAGAAGACAGTATATGCGAACATCGAGTTTATTGATTTTATTGGACTTTCCGGAAGCCAGGAAAAGAAAGATCTCTTCAGCTCTGAATCGATGGCTTTGATAAAAACAGCTGATGCTCTGGCCGTGGTTTTGAGAAATTTCAGTAATGAGTTTGACACCTCAGACCCTGACCCTGTAACCGATCTGAATAACATTATATCTGAACTTATCATTTCAGATCTGATAATTGCTGAAAAGAGGCTGGAAAAAATCAATTTAAGTCTAAAAAGAGGAATAAGGGATAACTTTCTTAAACTGGAAGAAAACGCTTTAAATAAAATTATAGAAGGTCTTAATGAAGGGCTTTCATGTGCAAATATTGACCTTACACACGAAGATCTTAAAGCTGTGAAAGGATTTCAATTTATTACCTTAAAACCACTGATGGTAATACTTAATTCAGATGAATCAACTTTTCGCAACAGCAATGAGGTTGTGGAAAAGATATCTCAAAAATATAACGTTATAGAATTTGCCGGTAAATTTGAGGAAGAGTTGAACAATCTTTCTCCCGATGAAGCCAAAGAATTTATGGAAGATATGAATTTAAATGATTCAGCCCGAGACAGGCTGACCAGATTCGCGTATGATTTATTGGGCTATATAAGTTTCTTTACAGTAGGAAAAGATGAGGTGAGAGCCTGGACAATAACTGAGGGAACAACTGCAGTTGAAGCAGCTGGTAAAATACACTCTGATCTGGCCAGAGGATTCATTCGTGGAGAGTGTTTTACCTATGATGATTTAATTCGGGAAGGAAGTGAAAAGGCTTTGAAAGAAAAAGGTTTATTCCGGCTGGAAGGGAAAAATTATCTGGTTAAAGATGGAGAAATCCTCCATATTCGCTTCAATGTTTAGTGGGGTGTAGAATGAAAAGTGAAAGAAAATTTTCACTCGTGAAAATGTTTTTAGGTTTGCTGATATTTTTAATTTCTATCTTGTTATTGTTCTCAATTTCGGTTGATATGATGACTTTATTTGATGATTACAGGACGCTACAATCAGCAGAAGTAGATTTTATAAAAATTATTAAACTGGACCTGCCGGCTGTCAATAATCCTATCGGACCTTTTGGAGTATTTTTTGGTTTCTGGTTTATTACTTTATTCGGAAAGTTTTTCAGCATTTCATTACTCTTAACCTCATTACTGCTGGGCTTTTTCAGTATTTTCTTTCAAAATGAAAAATATTTTTACTGGAAAATTTTCTGTTTTCTGATCTTTGCCTTTTTTTTCAATTTCATAATGTTCATAGTAAAATATGAATCTACTATTTATGCAGGTTATCTGCCCTGGAAAGCTTTTGAGTTGATGATAGGAGTGTTTGATAAAACCGGAACTCTGATAATTTCTATTGTAATTGTGCTTACCTCCATTGTCTTCATTTTTGATTTTAAAAACTTAAAAACTTTTTTCAAATTTATTATCAGGAAGATATTTCAAATTCTATCAGGCATTTACAAATTATTAAAGCCAGCCAGAGAGAAAAGAATTAAGCCAAAACCTGCTAAGATTAAAAAGAAAAATAAACCTGAGAGTAAAATTAAAACCGAACCCAAAATAACAGATCATAATATTGCCTACCAGGAAATTCAAACTCAGAGTATAAATAAAACCTCCAATACTTCCGGCTCAAAATTAAAGCCTGTTCCAGCAAGTTCCAGGGATAGCAAAGAATATGTAAAACCAGATATTGAAGAATTTCTTACCAGTACAAAAACTACTAAAAAAGATATGGATGAAATAAGACAGAATATAAAAGTTATAAGTAATATTCTTATCAGGAAATTATCAGAATTCGGAGTCGAAGCCGAAGTAGTAAACGTCAATATCGGGCCAATTATTACACAGTATGAAATAAAACCCGCACCGGGAGTTAAGGTCAATAAATTCAATACATTAGCCGATGATTTAGCTTTAGCGATAAAGGCTACAAGTATTAGAGTGCAGGCTCCAATACCGGGCAGAGGTCTGGTTGGAATTGAAGTACCAAATGTAGAAAGGGACACTATATATCTGAAAGACATTTTAACTTCCGATATAATGAATGCTCAGGAGAGCAAGCTGGCAATCGCTTTGGGAAAAGATATTTCCGGGAATCCGGTGGTTAATGACCTTTCCAAAATGCCACATCTGTTAATTGCCGGTGCTACGGGTTCAGGTAAAAGTGTTTGTGTGAATACAATTATCTGCACATTATTATTCCGGACAACACCGGACGAAGTTCGAATAATAATGATTGATCCCAAAAGGATAGAATTATCCGGTTTTGAAGGAATTCCCCATCTGGTGCAGAATGTTGTAACCAATAATGAAGAAGCACTGATTGCCCTGAATTGGGGAGTAGCAGAAATGGAAAAAAGATACGATCTGCTTCAAAAATACAGAGTGAAGGATCTTAATGCTTACAATAAGAAGATAAAGAAATTAAAAGAAAAAGAAACAGAATTGGAAGACGAAGCACTTCCCCACATAATAATAGTCGTAGATGAACTTGCAGACCTGATGATGACAGTTGGTCGTGAAGTGGAAAGACCCATAACCCGGTTAGCTCAGATGGCACGAGCGATAGGAATACATCTTATTCTGGCGACTCAGAGACCTTCTATTAAAGTAATTACCGGTATAATCAAAGCTAATTTTCCCTCCAGAATTGCTTTTAAAGTATCATCTAAAATAGATTCCAGAGTGATTATAGATGCCAATGGCGCTGAACGGTTACTTGGCATGGGTGACATGCTTTTCTTACCACCCGGCAAGGGAGACACTGAAAGGATTCACGGAGCCTTTATTCCACCTAATGAAGTGTTTGATCTGGTCAACTATCTTAAAACGCAGCCTAAACCGGATAAAGAGATCACCATTATTTCGGATGAAGAAGAAACAAGCCTGGAAGATTTTGAGTATGATGACGAACTTTTTCCCGAAGCAGCAGTTGCAGTTGTAACAGCAGGAGCAGCATCAGTTTCCATGCTGCAGAGACATTTTAAAATAGGTTATGCCAGAGCCGGCAGACTGATAGATATGCTGGAAAGAGCAGGAATAATAGGACCTCATGTCGGCAGTAAATCCCGTGAAGTTCTTGCTTCTGATGAGGATATGAAGATTTATGGATATATTAAAGATTAGGCTGCTGATTATTTTTTTTGCTGTCATACCATTCCTCTGGTGTGAGGAAATCGACCCTGAGATGGTTAAACAGAATTTAATTGAACATTATACAAGAATAGAAACTTATCAGGCAGATTTCCAACAAGCCAATTATTGGCAGGAATTGGATTTGAAGCTGAATTCTTCCGGTAAAATCTTTTACAACAGATCATATCTGAAACTGCAGTATGAAGATCCTGAAGGACAATTTCTGCTGCTTGACAGCCTCTACGTAACCATGTATGATCCCGGGTCTAATCAGGCAATAATTGCTTCCGGCTCCGAAATAGATATCCGACCACTGGCGATTATTTCCCGTTACTGGGATAATTCTTTGCTTCAATCACTGGAACAGGTTAATGACACCACTTATGTCAGCTTAAAAACAGCAAATGATGAGTTCATTGATCTTGTAGTTTATGATAACAGAATTCTGGAATTGATTTATGCTGATCTGGATAAAAATTGGGTAAAATACAGATTCAGGAATGAACGGATAAACGCGAAACTTCCCACAGAGCTATTTGAGGTTCATTTACCGGAAGATATCAATCTGATCGATAACAGACAATAATTTCGGGAGTTATAATGATTGCTTTGATTATGGCAGGAGGTGTCGGTACCAGATTCTGGCCGTTGAGCAGGGAATCAAGACCCAAGCAATTTCTTAATATACTGGCAGATAAATCCATGATCCGCCTGACGGTGGACAGGCTTTTAGCTAAGATAAAAATTGAAGATATCTATGTGGTTACAGCTGCCTCGCAGGTAGAATTAACCAGCAAAGCTCTTCCGGAACTTCCTGCAGAAAATATTATTATTGAACCTTTTGGCAGGAATACTGCTCCCTGCATCGCGTTGAGTTGTCTGTATCTTCTGAAGAAATACGATAAGAATGAAACGATGATCGTATTACCGGCAGATCATCTTATTGAAAAAGAGGAAGTCTTTCTGGCTATGTTAACAAGTGCAAATGATTATGCCTTAAAAGGAGACCTGGTCACCTTTGGAATAGAGCCGCGATATCCGGCGACAGGTTATGGTTATATTGAAGCGGGTAAGAAGATCACCAGCGAGGTTTATGAAGTTGTAAAATTCAAAGAAAAACCCGACCTGGCGACGGCTGAGAAGTTTTTAGAAGCTGGGAATTTTTTCTGGAACAGTGGAATGTTCATGTGGAAGCTATCAACAATATTGCAGGCTTTTGAAAAATATCTGCCCGAAATCATTGCTGTGCTGGCTTCCATTTCGGTAAAATGGGATAGTTTGGGAATAGAAGCTGATATTTCTGAAATTTATGCAAAAATGCCCCGGCTGCCCATTGACATTGGTGTAATGGAAAAAGCGGAGAAGCGTACAGTATTGAAAGTTGATCTGGGCTGGAGTGATGTGGGCAGCTGGAAAGCACTTTATGAAATCTCGGAAAAAGATGATGCAGGAAATGTAATAAGAAATCATCATGTCACGATCGATAGTTTAAATAATTATGTTCACTCCTCCAAAAGCATAACGCTTATCGGAGTAGAAAATCTTGTTGTTGTGGATACAGAAGATGCTCTGCTCATTGCTTCCCGAGAAAGAGCGGAAGAAGTGAAAGAAATTGTGGAACAACTTAAAAAAGAAAACTCTAAATTAGTTTAATTACAGGTTCAGATCACATTAAAAGCAATGCTTATTTTAGATTCACATAATTCGGATCGACTGAATAATGCTTAAATCGGTATTCATGAAAATATGAAATTAGCTGTAATCGGCAACAAGGATTTTTTTGGTTATAAATTATTTTGTAAAACAATTTCCCGACACCAGAATATTACAACGATAATAAGTGGCGGAGCACCTGGTACAGATGCCATGGCAAAAAGATATGCAGCAGAAAATGAAATTGATTTTCTGGAATTTCCTCCGCAGTACGATAAATTCGGGCCTGAAGCTAAACATTACAGAGACAGGCAGATAGTAGATAATTGTGATATGGTGCTTGCCTTCTGGGATGGGAATTGTGAGGGGACTTCTTATACTATTGATTATGCCAGAAAAATAAAAAAAAAGGTAATAATAAAAAAGATAATTTGCCAGGATGTACATATTTAGCCCGAAAACAACCGCTCAGACCCTTTAATCACCAAAATAGTAAAATATTACCTGTTGAATAAATCTAAGCTTAAAAGGAACTATCGGGCTATTGAGGGCTGGTTTTCTTTTGGAAGAAGAGACTGAAAACAGGTACCAGAATCAGGGAGGCTATCATTCCTGCAGAACCTGCCTGCGGTACCATACTGGCGCCCCAGGTTAAGAAAAGTATCAGGCAGAGTAACAATCCTCCGGTAGAACCCAATATTGCTCCTGTTTTGTTAACCTTGCTGTTAAATAATCCCCAGATAAAGGGACCCAGGAACACGGAAGCAATGGCTCCCCAGGAGATGGATAAAATTGTTACGATAACTGCCGGTTTAAGTAAAGCAAGAAGCATGGATAATAAAATGAAAAAGGCGCTGGCTGCCCTTACAAGACCAGTGAGGGTTTTATCAGAAGCATTTTTACTGATGAAGCCTTTGTAGAGGTCTTTTGTAAAGCTTGAGCTGGAGATCAAAACCAATGAAGCCAGGGTAGACATGGATGCTGCCAGAATAAGCAGTAAAATTACCACAGTTAAGGCAGCGGGAATTACTGTAACCAGCATTTCCGGCATTAAGGCATCAAAAACAGGCGCTCCGTTAGAAAAAGCCTGGGGATTTCTCTCGGGACTGAGAAATATTCTGGTGAGTGATCCGGTAAAATATGCGGTTCCGGTTACAAGTAAGGCAAAAATCGTAGAGGCATACATGCCTGTTTTAATTGTTTTTTTATCTTTTACAGCATAAAATTTCTGAAGCAATTGTGGCATGGCGAAAGGTGCTACGCTTATCAGGAAAACGAGTGAAGCCAAGGGTATAAATCCCGGAGGACCAACTGGAGCTGCGAGCTTAGGATCAATTGCTTTAAGAGCGGAAATAATGTTGGGAAGTCCTCCGCCTTCCCTTATAGTACTTATAAGCAGGGTAATAACACCGGCAGTCATAATTATTCCAAAGATAACATCGATCATGGAGATTGATTTATAACCGCCTAGAACCAGATAAAAACCGGTAAAAAATCCCATAAAAAACAGAACATAAATATAGGGAAGATTGAAGGTGATCTCAAACAGGTAACTTAATCCCATAAATACTGCTGCCGTGTAGGGTACAAGAAAAATGAATAAAACTGCGGAGGTGAAAATCTTCAGAAAAGGCGAATTGTATCTTGCCTCAAGGTATTCAGGCATGGTCTGAACCTGGTATTTTATTGCTTCAGATTTAATTTTATTGCCTAATAGAAGCCAGACTCCGGTCACACCTATAAATGTATTGCCCAAAGCGATCCAGAGACTGGAAAGTCCAAAGCCCCATCCTATCTTACCGGCAAATCCGATAAAAAGAACGGCAGAAAAATAAGCTGTTCCGTAGGAAAAGGCGGTCATCCAGGGACCAACCTTACCTCCACCCAGCAGGAAATCATCAAATGATTTTGTTCCTCGTGAACCTCTAATAGCGACAACAACAATCAGCAGGATATATGCTAAAACAGCAATATATTTAGCTACCATATTTTCTCCAGATATTTTTTATATTTAATTTCTCTAACCTGAAATTGAATTAAGTGTATCCAGCAGTTCTTTTCTAATATCTTCAACATCATCAAAAATTATTTTTGTCACACTGGAAATGAGAGGAATGGAGAGATTGAATTGAGCAAGTTTGATTATGGTTTTAGCCATGGAAACGCCTTCAACTTCCATGCCCACTTCCTTTAATGCATCATCACGTGAATAACCCTTTGCCAGCAGTTTGCCGAATTTCCTGTTGCGGCTGTTCTCCGAAATACAGGTAGTTATTAAATCGCCCATTCCGGCAATACTGTAAGCGGTTTTATGATATACTCCCAGAAATTTCATAATAGTAACAAATTCGTGTACTCCATAAGTCATGATTAAACCGAAAACGTTTGTTTTGAAGCCCAGTCCATCCGCTAAACCTACTGCTATGGCGATCAATCCTTTCATAGCAGAGGCAAGTTCAACGCCTTTTACATCGCGGCTGAATTCAAATTTAAGCAGATCATTCTCCAGGATCTTCTGCAGATCGAATAAAATTCCAATATCACGTGAGGCAAGCACTGCTTTAGCTGGAATTCCCTCAGCCAGCTCTCTGGAAATGGTAGGACCCGATAAATTGGCAAATTTCAACTGAGGCATTTTGCTTTTAATTATTTCCCACATGGTCATTAAGGTGGAATGCTCTACACCCTTGGAGGCATTTAAAATGGTAAAATCTTCTGCTCCATGAGAAATAAATTCCTGCAGTAGACTCTCTATATTTCTGGAAGGGATTGCCGTTATCACAATATCTTCCTGGTTAATTTTGCGGCTGAATTTTTTTTCTACAATTATGTTCTCAGGAAGAGTTATGCCGGGAAGAAATTGAGATTGCCGCTTTTTATTAATATTATCCGCTTCTCTCTGATCAATTGTCCACAGATAAATCAGGTTACGTTGGGAAAAGATCAAGGCCAGCGTAGTGCCCCAGTTACCCGAACCGATCACGATTATCTTTCTGGTTTCTTTTTTCATACTCACTCCCATTTTTTCAATTACAACATCTGAAAGC
>LKUH01000509.1 GCA_001412425.1 Candidatus Cloacimonas sp. SDB | reverse complement strand
CGCTTAAAGTATAACAAATCTGCTGTATTTGGCTTGATGATCGTGCTGTTTATGGTCTTTTGTGCTATTACTGCTGATTTTATTGCACCAAATGAGCCTGCTCCTTCCCCACCCGTTTTGGCGAACAAATTAAAACCCGGCTTTTGGAGTGAGAAGGGCGTTGCAGGAATGCCTTTAGGTACAGATGGTTTGGGAAGATGCGTATTAAGCCGAATTATTTATGGTGCCAGAGTTAGTCTTACTGCGGGATTTGTGGCAGTGGGAATCGCCATGATTTTGGGTATTGCCTTTGGAGTTTTGTCCGGGTATTTTGGTGGATGGGTAGACGCCCTTATCATGCGATTTGTTGATATTATGTTTGCTTTTCCAGCTCTTTTATTGGCTATTGTTATTGTAACTGTAGCGGGACAAGGATTGGAAAAGGCCATGATAGCAATAGGAATTGTTTACTCACCGCAAATGGCCAGAATTATCCGTAGTTCAGTTTTGTATATTAAGGAAATGGAATATATTGAATTGCAAAAAGCAATTGGTTCAAGCCATTGGAGAATCATTGTACGTCACATTATTCCTAACAGTATTGCTCCAGTCATTGTTTATGGTACCTTGATGTTGGCAACAGCTATCTTGGATTGTGCTGCTCTTGGTTTTTTAGGCCTGGGTGCACAACCCCCTACTCCTGAATGGGGAGCAATGTTGTCAGATAGTTATTCTTATATAGTCAGTGGAGCCTGGTGGGCAGCAACCTTTCCAGGGATTGCAATTTTGTTGTCCGTGTTAGGGTTAAATCTGTTGGGAGACGGATTGAGAGATATATTGGATCCAAGGCTAAAGCAATAGTAATAGATAGTAGAAAATAGTAAAAATGATGGATAAAAAGAAAGAATTATTAAAAGTAAATGATTTAAAGACATATTTTTTCACCCATGAAGGGATAGTAAAAGCAGTTGATGCTGTTAGCTTTTCCATTAGCCAGGGAGAAACACTGGGTATTGTGGGAGAGTCGGGTTCAGGGAAAAGCGTAACTGCTTTATCTATTATGCGATTAATTCCTCAGCCGCCAGGGAAAATAGTCAGTGGAGAAATAAGCTTTGAAGGTAAAAACTTACGCACTTTGGCTGAAAGAGAGATGCGCAAGATTCGTGGCAGAAAAATATCAATGATTTTTCAAGAACCTATGACATCTCTGGACCCTGTGTTTACTATCGGGCATGAAATTGTTGAGACCATTTTATTACATCAAAAGCTTACAAAAAAAGAAGCCTACAAAAAAGCTGTTCAGATGGTTGAAGTAGTTGGAATTCCCGATGCCAGTAAAAGAATGAGAAATTATCCTCATGAATTATCCGGGGGTATGCGTCAAAGGGTGATGATAGCCATGGCCTTATCCTGTAATCCAGCTTTGTTGATAGCAGATGAGCCTACTACTGCTCTTGATGTAACTATACAAGCCCAAATTCTTCGCCTGATGAATGAATTGAAGAAAGAATTTAACACATCGGTTTTGATGATTACCCATGATTTGGGAGTAATTTCTGAGATGTGCGATTATGTTGCGGTAATGTATGCTGGGCATATTGTGGAATATACTGATATTTATACTATATTTGAAAAACCTTTACACCCTTATACTAAGGGATTGAATAGGTCTATTCCCAGAATGGATAAAGAGACAAAGAATTTAGATACTATCAAAGGAGTTGTACCTAATTTGCTTCATCTCCCACCAGGTTGTCCATTTGCTCCCAGGTGTGAATATGCATATGAAAGATGTTTAAGAGAAATGCCAGAACTTATTGAGGTGGAATCTCGTCATCTGGTTAAATGTCATCTGGTAGCAGAAGAATATGGTAAATAGTGGTATATCATTGAGAAAAGATTACAAAGAGGGTTTCAAGGTTCTGTATCATGAACAAATTAATTGAAGTTAAAAACTTAAAAAAATGGTTTTATGTCGGTAGAGTCGTTGCGGGAAAAAGAGAGGCTTTACGCGCTGTTGACGGAGTAAGCTTCTTTATTAACAGTAGGGAAGTAATGGGTTTGGTTGGTGAGTCGGGTTGTGGTAAAACAACCTGTGGTAAGATGCTGTTAAGAATAATTGACCCAACTTCTGGTTCTATATTTTTTGATAATGAGGAGATAACCCATCTTGATAA
>LKUH01000508.1 GCA_001412425.1 Candidatus Cloacimonas sp. SDB | reverse complement strand
AAATTCTCTTAATATTATTGTAAAATTTTTTCTGCGGAGAATTATATTATTAATCTTAACCGGCTGCTGATTGAAACTTATTACCACCGGAGTTCCCTGAAGCAGAGTATTGCTGTCTCCTCCCCAAACCGCATGAATATGGAGATGGGGAATCAAGGAGCGACCTGAATTTCCAACTAAACCGATGAAATCCCCTTTCTCTACTTTTTGTCCGTATTCTACTTCAATTGAATACTGCTTTAGATGAGAGAGGCAAATTTTTAAAGAATCTTCTCTTATTATTACATAATTTCCGGCACTGTTATCATTATCTAAAATAAAAGGGGGATGATCAGGAACATGGTAAACTACCTTGGTAATGATTCCTGAACAAGGAGAAAAGACACTATCTCCGTATATTAAAAAATTTTCTGACTTGAGTGGAATATCAAATTCGCACATAGTTCCCCACCATGAAAATTTAACAATATCTAAGCCATATTTACTGCCTGAACTGAAAAAATGGGTTAAATTCCCTGAAGGACAGCTCCCCCCCTGAATTATTGTGTATTTTCCATGTCTAAGCGGAAAAGCGATATTAGTTTGGCAGGCGGTCTTAATATCATAATATAAATCAATAATTATTGAAAAAAACAGAATAATTGCCATCACCAAAATGAAAACTGCGTTTACACTTGCTTTTAGAGGATTACGGGGAATTTTCTTAAACAATTTTATAAATATCAAGATAAAACCAGATAATACTAATAAAAAATTAATTATGGCAAAATACATTGACAGCCAAATCCAGGGGATTGAAAAACTGGCTATTATTAATAATTCGGTAATAACAATAACCAAAAGAACATTCTTTTCAACCGGATGTTTAAAAAAAATTAATTTAACTGATAGTATTATGTAAACAATGGCTAAAATAACAACGATTATAGGTAAGTTCATGTCCGGTTAAGTTTGATGTTTAAATTTTTTTAAATTGAAATTCAAGGGAGAGAACTGAATACAACCAGAGAAAAAAACTTGTAAAGAATTAAACCATATTTTTAATATTCCATAGTTTGTAAAAGTCTCAACATCAACAATATGAAGATGTGAAAAAAACAATTCTGGAGCTGCATTAAAGCAACTCCAGAAAAAGATAACGTTAACCTTGTACGCCGGTATAATAAATTTCCTCGTAAGGCTGAACTACCACAAAGCCATCCCCGTCGAATTTCATTTGCAACGATTCCCCGCTTCCTCTTCCAAAAAAGGTTTTAAAGGACACATCTGTTTTGAGCTGAGGAGATAAATTTCCTGACCAGGCGATAGTTGCATTGGGATCGGTCATGATCGGCTGTCCCGGTTTTACCAGCAGGGTTAAGGGATTGTAGTGGGTGGTAATGGCAACCATTCCTGCTCCCTGGAATTTTACATTGAACAAACCGCCCTGTAACATTCCGGCAATTTTTTTCATCATCTTAATGTCCCATTTCAGGATATCCTGAAACGCCAGGACATCATTGCCATTGACAAAAATCTCTTCGTCTTTTAATTCTAAGATTGAAATTTTCTTTCCTGCATCCGCCAGATAGAGCTTTCCAGTTCCAGTCGCTTTGGTTAATCTCATCCCTTCTCCGGTAAATTGTTTTTTTAGAAATTTACCGAATCCGTGCTCCATTACTCCTTCCCGTTCAAATTTTATTTCCCCGTTATAACAGATCATTGAACCCAGTTTAGTCCACACCGTCCCCTGTAAATTGATTTCCAGCATACGGTCGCTTTCCAGTTCAAAGAAACCCTGTCCCTGGTCCTGTTGTTTGGTTTGGTTGATGAACTCCTGTAAAGAATACCTTCCCATAAACACTCCTTTTTTGTTTGTGAAAATCTTCTCAGCAAATGTAATATTAATTTATTTTATAACCAGGGAAATGTAAAATTTAATTTAATGTTTTTAACCGTAACCAGCATAATTCTTTTATTAAGTTTAAATCTTGATAAAACTTTTTCTGAAATTTTAAATGAAACTATGTTCAATATCCGGGAGGGCATAGTAAAACAGTTAATATTAGAACATTTCAACCGAAGAGAAATTAAAAGTTCAGGATATCTTTACTTTTTAGAC
>LKUH01000507.1 GCA_001412425.1 Candidatus Cloacimonas sp. SDB | reverse complement strand
AAAAAAAACAGTTTCACCGTCAGTATTGGTAAATCTGACATCGGCATAATCGATGGAAGGGATATCCAGTTTATTTACAAGGTCATATATCAGTTTTTTCATGTTATCTCCTTAACTTAGTATTATTTAAACGGATTTATCAGCTCACTGATAACAGCGGATAACAGGGATGAGTTTTCAATTAAATCCCTGGTTTCTTTGTACTTAAGTTCTTTATCAGTGTTTATCTGTGTGAATCCGTGAGCTGTATTCATCGTGGTACTCCTCATATAATTTCTCTTGTTGTTTTGCTCGTATTGTGCGGATATAAGGTTTTCGTTCATTATCAAATACTTTTCTTTTAGCTTGTGGTTTTGGTCCAAAATTCAATAACAATCCTACTTCTAACTCAGTGCATGAAAGATAATTTAATATCTGACACTCATCCTGAATACTTAATGATTTAATTGATTTCAGTTCCAATAGTATTTTGTCTTCTACAATTATGTCGGCGATATAATTACCGATAACTTCTTCTTCATAATAAACGTTTATTGCCTGTTGATTTTTACATTTCAAACCGAGTTTTTTCAATTCGATCATTAAGGCTCTTTCATAGATTTTTTCTAGAAAGCCATAACCAAAAACATTGTACACTTTGTAAAAAGCTTCAAGGATTTTACTGCTTGTTTCTTTGTACTTAAGTTCTTTATCAGTATTCATCTGTGTAATTCCGTGAGCTATACCTTTTTTGTGGAAGAGCTGATCTTGAAACCAGTAACTTTCACATGGGGCATTCTTACACTTTCAATCCCGAATTCACCGTAATTGCTGGAATAAGGAACGGTGTAAGCTTTATTTTCAATAGCACTGATACTGCTGATAATGCGGGAAATTTTCTCGGTAAATCTCAGATTATTCACTACTTTTGTCAGTTTTCCGTTTTCGATCAGGAAAGTGCCGTCACGGGTCAGCCCGGTCAACGAAGTTGCTTTTTGATTAATAAAGTTCATATAATGCAGGCTGGAGATATACAAGCCTTTTTTTACGGAACCAACCAGTTCTTCCCAGCTTTTATCACCTGTCTCCATTACCAGGGCAGAGCCTTCTGCACCGTTCTTCTTCATGTCTAATTTTCTGCCGTAATAATTATCTACCAGGAAATTTTTAAAAACTCCCTTGTCGATGATGGTAATTTTTCTGTAAGGATGTCCGTCGGAATTATAATCAAAATTGATCAGATCAGGATGCTGCGGATCATCTGTGAGGGTGATAGAATCGGGAAATACTTTTTGATTAAGTTTATTTTCAAAGAAACTCTGCTGAGTATCCAGGCTTCTGGCTGTCATACTGCTTTCCAGATACTGCCAGTAATCGCCGATGCAGCGTGGTGCCAGAATAACTTCGTATTCACCGGGTTCCACATCTGCGATATCGCCGCTGGCAGCTTTTACCTTTGTTTCCAGATTTTTCAGGAACCGGTCCAGATCGAATTTAGCGAAATTCTCTCCGCCGAAAACTTCCAGTACCGTAACTTCATTTTTATTGGAAACTGCCTTAACTTCCAGATAGATCGGTGAATTGATCTCCCGCTTCAGCAGTCCGTTACTGTTGACTATATGCAGGATCTTGTAATTACAGATGAAAGTACCGTAGATCTGGAAATCGTAAAGCTCAACTTTTTTGGCAATCTTCTGTAGAATGTCGATCTTAACATTCAAATCAACCTTTTCGATGTTATTGGTTTTAGCTGGCTCTTCAGTTCTTTCCTGATTATCTTCCAGATCGATGAAATCGGGATCTTCCGGCAATTTATCCACCAGATCTTTTACAGTGTCGATCTTTTCCAGCAGCATTTCTCGGGTAGGATTATAAAGGGTAAAGGAATACGATTTTTTCCCTTTATACAGGGTTGTGTTCAAGGAAAGGGATTTTTTGGAAATGTTATAGTTGATCTGACTCTGGTAAAATCGCAGAAAATCAGTTTCCCAATCCCGGTAATGGAAATCGAATTTCAGATCAGGATATAACTTGCAGATCTTGACTAATTCTTCGCTGAAGTTCATAAATACTCCTTTTTTAATTATTTATTACTTCCAACAGAAATATCAGTTTAATTCTGTAAATAAAAAATTTTAATTTTAGGGAAAGTATGGTGCGGGGAAAAAATAGTTGACTTAAATCAACTGAGATAGATAATTCCAACAGCTACTTTGAATTAACTGTAACCAGAAATTGAGGAGGACGTTATGAAAATTGTTAAAATAATCTTTTTTATATTTGTTTTTTTCGCTTTTTCTAAGTTATCCTCCAATCCCCTGATTCCATATTTTATCAGTGAAATCTATTTTGAAGAAGAAAACTGGTTTATTGAACTTTCAGATGAATTGTTTTTTGGTTTAATAACCAATTTTGATGATTGTTTTCTAGCTTCTCAAAGCGATACAGTCGCATTTAACAACGGAATTGAATTTGCTATTCTTTATGCTCTGGTTGTTGATCAGAGCTTCCTTCAGGACAGCCTTTATATCGATCCGGCGGGGGATAGGATTAAATTTTTTAATAATGAAGAGTTTTATGATGAAGTTGTTTTTGGCAACCTGCCGGGAAGTGGCGTTAATGCTCCCCAAGCAGGTCAATCTCTAGCCAGGATCGTCAGGTATTATGACATGTCGACCGAATATTTTCTTCTGCTGGTGAAGGAAAATTCTCCCAGCCTGGGAGAACTCCCCTATCAGGTTACAACCTGGGGCACAATTTCCGGTTATGTCTATGATATAAACGAGGACCCTGTAACTGGAGCTCTAATCAAACTGACTCAGGGGGCTTATCAACTGGAAATGAATTCCAATGATAATGGTTATTTCTTTAATGATAATCTTTACGGAATGAATTATCAATTGGAATTGAGAGTTCCCCCTACAGTTACAGAATATCTGGACATTACCATAGAACCTGATTCCACCAGTACTTTTGTCTTTAATACAAATTATGACCCGGACGGAATTGCAACTAATGAAATTGTAAAAATTAATAGTTATCTTACCGCTATTCCAAATCCATTTAATCCCAGTACGCTGATTGAATATAACCTGGCAGAAAATATCAACAGTAATGAATGTGCCATCGAGATCTATAATGTAAAAGGACAGAGACTGACAAAAATACCCCTAACCTCCAGGAGTTCTTCCTTTATCTGGCAGGCGGAAAATCAGCCCAGCGGAGTATATTATATTTCTTTAAATCATAGAAATAAGGAACTTGCCCAGACGAAAGCGACCCTCCTGAAATAGTCAGGCTTCCTTGAAATCATATTGAATTGATCAGGGAATCCTGATAAAAACATTATATGAAAAGGCAATCTGGATACAATCTTTACTTTCTTCTTTCAGGATTAGAGCTAAAATCTACTGCGGGATGCTAATTGTATGAAGTATATCCTGGTGGTTTTAGTTTTAATCAATTATATTCTGCTTACCGCTTCCGATCTTTCCTTTTACCGGGAAGAATTAAGCTTCGAAGTTAAAGCCGATACTTTTTCAGTAGATGGTGTCTATTATTTCAGAAATTCTTCCCGGCAAACAATAACCCGGACCATTTTCTATCCTCTTCCTCAAAGAGAAGATCTGCTTACGATAGATTCTTTTCTGGTTCATAATCTCACTGCCAACGCAGAAATTGAGATTTCCCAACATAACCTTAAAGGAATCTCTTTTCCCATAAAGATACCCGCTGGAGACTCATTAGCTGTGAGAGTATGTTATTCTCAGTTAATGAAAGAAAATTCTGCCGAGTATATTTTCACTTCAACCAGCAGCTGGAATATTCCGCTGGAAAAAGCAGATTTCCAACTTATCTTACCGGCGGAATTGGAGCTGGCAAGCGTTAATTTTGCAATTGATGAAGTCAGGGTCGAAAATGGAACTACCACCTTTTTCTGGCAGCGGCGGAATTTCTTCCCAGCCAGAAATTTGCTGATGAAATTCAAGTTGGCCACTGTTGACAATTAAGATTGACAAATTATGGTTATTATTATTTGAGATTTAAGAAAAAATAAGGAAAAGGATGAGAAATATAGACCTGCATATTCACACAAATTTTTCCGATGGACTGTTTTCCGTCAGAGAAGTTCTGGACCTGGTTAGTGAAAGGAAGCTGGATGTTATTGCAATAACCGATCACGATACTCTGGATGGTTACCACGAAGCGGAAAAGATCATTCAAAATTACAATTTTAAGCTTCTTCCTGCGGTTGAGATCAGCACAAATTACCAGGGTTACGATATTCATATCCTGGCTTATGATATTGATCCGCACAATAAAAAACTGCATAATCTTCTGGTGGGAATTCAACATGGCAGATTTGTCCGGGCTAAAAAAATTCTGAAAAAACTGGAAGAGTTCGACATCAATATCGATTTTAAGAATGTGAGGAATAAGACCGGCAGCAAAGACCTGATCGGCAGACCCCATATAGCCAGGGCGATCCTGGAAGCAGGTTACTGCAAGAACAAGCAGGAAGTGTTCGATAAATTCATCTCTAACGACGCTCCCGCTTATGTAGCCAAACCTACGCCTTCACCTAAAAAGATCATTAAAACCGTAAAAAAAGCAGGCGGAATACCCGTTATTGCCCATCCCTTTACCATCAGGAACGATGATATCATCGTCGAGCTTATACATATGGGAATTATGGGTCTGGAAGTCTATTATGCTAAAGCTACTCTGGAAACTGTAAAACATTACGAGTCCATGGCCTGTGAGTACGATCTGATCAGGACGGGCGGAACCGATTTTCACGGCGATGATTACGATCTGGATCTGCTGGGCAATTTCACTATGCCCGAATTTGTGCTGGAAGAACTGGAAACGCGGGTTAACTGCCAGATGCCGGGAACAGGCGATTTATAATGGTAAAGAACAGCAGTCTGATAGAGATTAATAAAAAGAAAGGTCTGCCCCGAAAATATCAATTTAACAGATTTATCCGCTGGACTACCCTGATTCTGGCTCTTGCCGCTGTTACTTATGCTTTCTGGGTTATATTTTCCAAACTCGATTCCGATTCACCCAGATTCTATAAACTGGTTCCCTTCATTATCATCTTCCTGGCTGCCAACTCCCTTCTGAAAAACCTCTTTTCCCTCAATACAATAGTTTTCAGGCAGGAAAAAATAATCTTCAAATTCCTGGCTCGCAAATCGGTGGCAATTAAATGGGAATCTATCTATAAGATCACTTTCGGGAGCAGAAAGCAGCGGGTTATCTATATATTCTACCGGGAAAATGAAGCTGAAAAGAAATTCATCATGCAGCTCTCCTTTCCCAATATGTTGGAAATAATCAACAGTATTGCGGAAATGTGTGAAGGTGTTGAATATGATGAATTTCTGGATAGCATCCTGGTATCTCCCCGGGAAAAGGATAAACCTGCTTCCGGGTAGTGAAGATGAAGAAAGTTCTGATCATAACCTATTACTGGCCTCCTGCCGGCGGACCCGGTGTGCAGCGCGTGCTTAAATTTGCCAAATATCTGCCCGAATTCGGCTGGCAGCCAATTATTCTTACTGTAAAAAAAGGCGAATACCCCGCTTACGATACCAGCCTGGAAGAAGATGTTCACCCTGACTGTAAAGTTTATAAAACCAGCTCCTGGGAACCGGCAAAATTATATAAGAAGTTTACCGGAATGGCGGAAAACGAAGCTGTACCAGTAGCCGCCTTAACTGAACAGAAGAAAAATTGGAAAAAGAAACTGGCTCACTGGATCAGACTCAATCTCTTTATACCCGATGCTAAAATAGGCTGGATACCCTTTGCCGTAAAAACCGGGAAAAAGATCATAAAAAGGGAAAAACCTGACCTCATCTTCTCTTCCTCACCACCCCCTACAGTGCATCTGATCGCCAGAAAACTGGCAAAATGGAGTAAATTGAAATGGGTGGCAGATTTTCGGGACCCGTGGACGGAAATTCATTACTACCCACCCGATAGAAATTACCTGTCCAGAAATCTGGATAAAAAACTTGAGTCCGGAATAATCTCTGACTGCACTGCTGCAATTTGTGCCAGTTCCTCTTTTATCGATCTTCTAACCAAAAATAATAAAGACAAGTTTTTCACGATTACCAATGGTTATGATCTTAAAATTAATGAAAAAAACAGAACTGAAAATGGTAAGATAAACATCACCTATACCGGCGGACTTACAAATAACCGATATTACGAAAAATTATTTACCGATATTTCCAGCTTGATCAGAAGCAAACCGGAGTTAAAAGAATTACTCCAGATAAACATCATCGGCGAAGTTGATAATTTGATCAGGAATTCAATTAATGATATTTTTTCCGAGCTAAATATTATACATTTTATCGGCTATGTTGAACATTCTCAGGCACTGGAATTTGTTAAAAATTCAGACATCCTGTTGCTTTTCCTGGAAAAAAAAGAAAACTATACCGGGCATATTCCAGCTAAACTGTTTGAATATATCACTTCCGGTAATTATATCCTGGGTATCGGACCCCCAAATGGCGATGCCGCAGGAATTATTGCCCAGACCGGAACCGGAAAAGTTTACTCTCCCCAGCATGATTTTGCCGCTATTGTGGAGAAACTGATCGCCGATATTAAAAACAAAACTGAAAAATCAGTCAATTGGAAGGAAATTAAAAAATATTCCAGAAAAGAGTTAACAAAACAGCTTGCCGCAAGATTGGACGCAATATGAGCCTGAAAAAGAAATTATTCATGCTGCAGAAACTTCGTGATGATTTTCTGGCACCTAAAAACAGGTTCACAATCCCCCGGGATCTTACATCAACTGAGCTGAGGCATTATTATTTCATTTTTCAGGAAAAAAATGTAATCAATAAAGACCAGAAACTGATCAGCAAATTCGATGATAACGGTATTCCCATCAATAAAACCTATATTGATGTGACCGACCAGGATTACGTCTATTTTCCCATTTCGATCGGACAGATGGGACTGGCAGTCTATCACACCTGGCTGCAGACTGATTCCGAAACCGATAAAGTAAGATTTCTTAATTTTGCCGAATGGTTTAAAGATAATGCGGAAATAACTGCCGAACTGGGAGCCAGATGGTTGACTGATGTTCCCCTGCCGCAATATAAAAACCCGGGTCCCTGGCAGTCAGCCTTTGCCCAGAGCAGGGCTATCTCCATTCTGTTAAGAGGATATCAGCTGGCAGGCGATTTAAAATACCTGGAATTAGCTGAACAGGCACTTATTCCCTTCACTTACTCGGTGGAGGAAGGAGGCGTAACCTCTTACACAGAGTGGGGTCCCTTTTATGAAGAATATACAGCCTCAGTTCCTACATTAGTGCTGAACGGGATGATCTTTTCCCTGTTCGGAGTTTATGATTTTATCAGAGTTTTTCCTGAAAATATTAATGCTAAAAATATCTTTAAAACAGGAATAGAAACCCTGGAAAAAATTCTGCCGCAATACGATCTGGGATTCTGGAGCAGATACAACCTCTGTAAAGCGGATTGGTATCCCAACATAGATCCAGCCACCATAAGATATCAGAGACTTCATATTGCCCAGTTAAAAGTGCTGCACAGGCTAACCGGAAAAGAAATATTCAGAACATACTGGCAGAAATTCCGGAAACAGGATAACCTGCCTTCCGCCCTTAGAATGTATCAGCTTAAATTCAAAGCCTTAAAGAAAATCGGGAGATTGTGATGGCTGGAGTAATGTTATTGGTGGCAAAATCTCCGGAAAAAACTGCAATTCTGCAACAGAAAATTCAGCAACTGGAACAATTTATAAAAAAACATTTCTCTTCATATTTTAAAGAGATTGAATATCTTACTCCTGATCAAAATTCTTTTATGGTAATATTCAAAAAAGACAATGAATCGAAATTCCATCAAGATAAAAGCGGTAACTGGCTGGCTTATGAAGGAAATGTTTTTGCTCTGCATGAGACAAAACAATATTCTGCTCAGGAACTGCTTCAGCTTTACCTGAAACATGGAAACTCTTTTGCGGAAACACTTGACGGGCACTTTGTTATAAAAGTTTATAATAAAATAAAAGGTAAGTATTTTATCATAACTGATTTTATTAGAAGCAGAATTAACTACTTTGCTGAATCTGAAGAATTCTTTTTTTTCACACCATTTATTCTTCTAACGGGAAAAATTAACAAACCGCAGCCAGATCTAAATGCGTTGAATGAATTATTGTGGCGCTATTATATCCTTTCTGAACGAACAATTTTTAAAAATGTAACTCGACTAGATTCAGCTTCCATATATGAATTAAATAATAAAGTAATTAACATTTCCAGATATTGGAATTTCCCGACACGTTTAACAAATCTTAATTTAAAAACACATGTAGATAAATTCGTTAATAGTATTCTTGAAACAGCTCGTTTGATCAATAAAAGCTTCGGAAAAGCTGTTATGGACCTAACGCAGGGTCAGGATTCGCGAATTATAATGTCTGCCTTTAAAACTCAAAATCTTCCCTTCAGTACATCTACTTTTGGAAAAAAAGAGTTTCTTGAATTAAAAAATGTTAAAAAAATGGCTGATAAATATCATTTTGAACATCATTGCATTGAAATTACTAATGAATTTACTGATAACATCCTGGAATATTTTAATAAATCGCTGATTTTGGGAAACGCGGATGAACCGGGATATCTGCTGGGACGGATTCTTTATATGCGCGACATACAATCCGAATTTGGTAATGTACTGGTTAACGGCACTGGCGGACCATTTTATAAAGATTGTTTCTGGGAAGAAGTTTATGCTCTCCAACTATATCGCGAAACCTATAAAATAAATCTGAACCGCTTCCTTCGTTTAAGACCTATGAATAAGAATTATCCTGATCAGATTTTTAATAATAATTTTCTTGAAATTAAAAATAATTCAGCAGAATATTTTACTAAAATGATTTATGATTCTATCAAAAATATCTCAAGTTGTCCTGTTTCTATGCAAATAGATAAATTTGCCCTAACCAAATGGCAAAATTATGCAGTTGTTGGTAATAATATTGCATTATCAACTCATAATAGCATGTCTCCTCTTTTATTAAGAAGAAATCTTGAGATTGGACTTCCTATGCCGGCAAAATGGAGATGGAATAAATCTAATTTCCAAAGAAAGGTTATGTATAAACTGGATCCTGATCTGGCACATGAAAAAACTGATTTTGGCGGTATCAATATGGTTCCCTATAACCTGTTTACATTCTTGCCATTCTATTTTAAATATGTTTTAAGACAAACACAAAGATACAGAAATAAATTGCTAAACCGGATAGGATTGCAGGTAAAAACTCATTTACAGACTGCCTGGGATTACGAAGACGTTTATCGTAAATTATTTGAGGAACCTGAAATTCAAGAACTGTTAGAATATGATAAAATGGTTCTAGCTGTGATCTTGGTAAAAGATGAATGGTCTAAATTTCTGAAAAGATTTAATGAACCTGGAACTGTATCTCTGAATGACTATGAGTTTATCTTTAAACTTGCCAGTGTGGAAAAATTGTTCAGGTTAATGAAATAACATGAGAAAAATATGAATATAGGAATGATTTTAGATACTTCTTTTCCGCCAGATAACCGGGTTGAAAATGAAGCGATAAGTTTAATTAAAAATGGACATGAAGTATTTCTTTTTTGTTTAAATTT
>LKUH01000506.1 GCA_001412425.1 Candidatus Cloacimonas sp. SDB | reverse complement strand
ATAAAAAAATTAAAGCAAATGATTGACCAAACAGAAAAAAAATACTTCAATATTAGGAACATGATAATATAACTGCTATTAGAATAGAGAGATAGGAGTAAACTTTATTTTTAAGAAAATGCTATGAAGGGAAATTACTTTTGGATTAAAATAAAGAAGTGGGGAAAAATTCCTCAGCTGGAAATTATTCCTCAAATTTCTGCAACTTGTTATTAAGGGTTTTCCTATCTATCTGTAAGATTTCAGCTGCTTTGGATTTGTTATTACCGCAGAATTCGAGAACTTTCTGAATGTGCTCGACTTCAATTTCGCTAAGTGATTTTTTCAGGTCTCTAGTGGAAAAAGTCCTGGATTTCATGGATTCCGGCAAATCAGCTTTTTCAATAATATCATTATCGTTAAGAATTATGAGCCTGTGAACCAGATTTTCCAGCTCTCGCACATTTCCCTGCCAGGAGTAATCACGGAATAATTCCAGTACTTCATCCGAAAAGGCGGGTATTTTTTTATTAAATTCTTCAGCATATTTACTGGCAAAATAATTAGCCAGTTCGAAAATGTCATTCTCTCTTTCCCGCAGAGGTGGAATATGTATGGTTAGAACATTCAGGCGATAGAAAAGGTCTTCCCGGAATTTATTTAGCTCTTTCAGCTCGTAAAGATCTTTATTGGTGGCTGCCAGAATTCTGACATCAACTTTCTGAGGATCGTTGGAACCTATCATGTTAACTTCTTTTTCTTGAATGACTCTGAGCAGTTTGATCTGCATTAAGGGTGAAGTTTCCGAGATCTCATCCAGAAAGATTGTTCCTTTGTCGGCACTTTGAAAGAAGCCGTTTCTGGTAGAATGAGCCCCGGTAAAAGCTCCTTTAACATACCCGAACAATTCACTTTCCAGAAGGCTTTCCGGAATTGCTCCGCAGTTGATCGGAACAAAAGGTGCTGCTGCCCTATGTCCTGTATAATGAATCGCTCTGGCAATGAGTTCCTTGCCGGTTCCGCTCTCACCTGAGATAAGCACAGTACTGTTAATAGCTGCAGCTTTTTTAATTGTCTTAAAGACTTCCAACATTTTTTCAGAATTTCCGATAATGCCGTATTTTTCATTAAAACCCTGAGAAATATCTTTAGATAGAGCACGCCGGGAACTCAGTTTTCGAAGAGCGTTTTTAACCGCTGTGAGCAGTTCAACATCAGTAAAGGGTTTGGTTATGTAATCATTGGCACCCAGTTTGACAGCATCAACGGCTGACGAAATAGTAGGGTAGCCAGTTATCATGATCACTTCAGTATCTTTATAATTTTCTGTAATATATTTTATTACTTCGATGCCGTTAATATCGGGCATTTTTAGATCCGTAATAATGAGATCGGGATTTATCTCCTGCAGTATTTCCTTAGCCAGATCAAAATTACCGGCAGTGTAAATCTGATAACCATGCTTGATAAGGTTTCTCTTAATTACTTCGCGTGTTATGGAATTATCGTCAAGAATCAGAATTCTGGCACCGATCATTCTAACCTTCCTTAATTATGCGGGGAAAAGTGATCTTAAAAGTGGTTCCCTTTCCCGGTGCACTTTTTACTTTAATATTACCCTGGTGCGAATATATGATACCATGAACCACTGAGAGTCCTAAGCCGGTACCCTCATTAACTTTCTTAGTTGTAAAAAAAGGATTGAATATCTGGGACATTACAGATTTGTTCATTCCGGTACCGTTATCGGAACAGCTTAAAAAAATGTTTTGTTCATCGAAATCTGTAGTAAGGTTAATAACTCCACCCCGTGGCATTGCCTGCAGGGCATTGACGATTAAATTGATCAGCACCTGATGAATCTGAGAGGAATCCGCAATCATCTGGGGTAAGTCTTTTGCCAGTTTTAATTTCAGTTCTATCATGTTTTTCCGACAGCGTGATTCCAGAAAAAAGGCTGCATTTTTGACCGAATCGTTCAAATTAATATAAGATTGAGAAGCAGGCATCTGACGTGCAAATAGCATGAGTTTTTTAACAACATCTCTAGCATGAAGTGAAGCGGAAACGATATTTTCCAGATCATTTTTTGCTTCTTCGTTCAAGCTCTCATTTTTTTCCATTAACTGAGCCAGGCCCAGAATTCCAGCCAGAGGTTCATTTATTTCGTGGGCAATGCCGGCAGATAGTTGGCCCAGAGTGACTAATCTGTCTGCGTGCAGCAATTGTTTTTCTAATTTCTTGCTTTCCACTTCAGCCTTTTTCTTTTCCAGAATAATATTCAATTCACTGGTAATTATCTGCAGAAGATCTTTTTCTTCTTTCAGGAATGGAAAGGTTTCTGAATTACAGAAATTTTCCGGATAATTTATTTCTATGGAACCTGAAATTAGATTATTAGTGATAATATCAGATTTCAGGTAGAACTCGCTTTCCTGGAAATCTTTCGTGGAAAAGATCTCGTTATTATAGCTGATTCTGGCGCGGGCGTAATCTGAATATTGCCAGGCAGGTGGTAAAAGTTTTACTATTTCGGTTAAGAATTGATTTATATCCAGTTCTTTATTTTCTGATAATTTTCTGATACTGTGAAGACAGCTTAACTCTTTAACTCTTTCATTCAGAAGAAATTGACGATAAAGGGATTTGCAGATCAGGTAAAATAGATCTTTTATTTCATCCAGAAGATTAATTATGTTTTCCTTATCTCTGGTTTGAGATTTCTGCTTTACCGCTATGATCCCGGTTGCTTGTCCCAGATTTTTTATGGTTGTCTGATCCTCTAAATTGAATTCGCCTTCTTTCAAAGCAATTTCAGCCAGTTTTTCGTATCTTTCGAAAGAATCTGCTTCATTTGTTCTAACCGTCCAGACAGGTTCATTCGAGTTTTCAAAAGAGCTTTTCAGGAAAAAACTGCCGATCTTAAGGATAAACAGCGATTCTTCCAGATCAAGCATATTTGAGAGAAGAATATGGGCCTGATGGGCAAATTCCAGATAATCTATACTCATCTGTGACAATTGGATCAGCCTTTTATTTAAATCAGGGATTTTATCCGCCATATATTTAACCTTTTTCCAAAAAATCTCCCGAAAGGAATTTGACCAGCACCGATATTTGTCAATCTTTTCTGAATTTCCAAATAATTAAAACAAATCCCAGCACTAAAACCTGAACTTTTATTTGACATACACTTTAATAAAAATATTAAATTTTATCAAAATTATTCAGGGAGGAGAGAACATGGATAAAAGAATTATATTTTAGCATTATTGATGCTGGTTTTATGCAGTTGTGTACCTGGTGATGGCAAGCATGATGTAAATAAACCTGCCGGTTTTCTGTGGGGTATCTGGCATGGCTGGATAGCTCCCTTATCTTTGATAATCGGTATTTTTAATAAAAATATAACCATTTACGAAAGTGCCAACACGGGATGGTGGTACGATCTGGCTTTCTATATGGCGATCCTGGGAGGTTTTGGCGGTTTATCTCTGACCAGGAAAAGAATAAAAAAGTAATCTGGTGAAATTTTATTCACCGGAAAATGAAAAATATCTGGAGGAATGATGAAAAAATTGATTTGCTTAATTGGTTTCTTATACTTAACTACTTTAGCTTTTACGGTGATCGTAAATTTTGCACAGATACCGCAGGAGTATAGATACGGAATAATTCCCGATCTGGAAGGTAAAGTTATTGTAACAAGCGATTTTTGGAATGAAATCAGTGTTCCAGTTTCCAATTCCAGGGATCTTCCAGTGGTTATGGATGGTTTTCCTGTTTCCTACACTGTATCAAATTGCTATAAAGGTGCGATCTATACAGATATGGATGATGATCCGGAGATGGAAATTATTTATGGAGTGGGAACAAAAATAGCAGCATTGAACCTGGATGGCAGTGCTGTCCCCGGCTGGCCGGTAAACAATACATATTACATCTGGTCTTCTCCAGCCTGCGGTGATATTGATGCTGACGGCGTGGAAGAAATTGTGGCAACCAGCAGAAACAATACAACCGGAAATATCGGAGAACTTTATGCTTATGAATTAGATGGAACACCCTGCAGTGGATTTCCGGTCAGCATGGCAGGTGGCGGAACTATGAATGCCTGTCTTTCCGATATTGATGACGATGGCGATATGGAAATTTTTGTGAATGTCAGAAACCATCCTGAGGGCTGGGTCTATGGTTTTCAGGGAGACGGGACTGTGATTGAAGGCTGGCCTGCTGCCCTGGATTATGTACCGGGAGCAAGCATATCGGTGGGAGATCTGGATAATGACGGGGTGAAAGAAGTGGTTGCTCTTTCTTATTACAGTCTGTATGTGTTTGATCTATCCGGTAACGTAATGCCCGGATTTCCCTATTCGGAAACAGGTACTACAGTGTCCTATTCTCAACCTTTACTGTATGACATGGATGCTGACGGAGATCTGGAGATATTGTATGGAGCCTGTACGGATGCAGGTGGAAAAGTTTTTGCCTTTCATCATGACGGTTCATTGGTTGCAGGCTGGCCAAAAATTACATCCAGTTGGATATTTGCAACTGTAACATTGGGAGATATTAATGGAGACGGAGAACTTGATGTGGTGGTAGGAGATCAGGTTTCTTCACAGGAAGCATCAAATTATATTTATGCCTGGGATATGGCAGGAAACGATCTTACTGATTTCCCGGCAGGTCCAACTTTTGCCATTTATGCTCAGGCAGCTATTGCAGATATTGATGGTGACGGGGAAGTGGAGATTATGATAGATGATAACCGGTTCGGAATCGGCTATGAATGTTACAATCACGATGGCACCCATGATGATGAATGGCCTCTGCAGTGCGGAACCATCTGGTCCTCTACCACTATGATGATCACACCTGTAATTGGAGATTTTAATGGTGACGGACTTCTCGATATAACCGGAGCTGCCACAGATATCATGGGCTGGGTGGTAGAAGCTTATGCCTGGACTACAGATTCCGCCTGGAATGAAGATCTGGCTTATTCGATAATTGACGGGCATAATGTGCAGCATGACGGTCTTTATCCTGTGGCAGAAGAATTTTTTCCTCAGCCACCACAAAATGTCTCAGCTGAAGTATTTAATATCAATTCAATTGTCATTTCCTGGGATCCGCCGGAAAGTGAGCTGCCTTCGGGATATAATGTTTATCTGGAGGAAGAGATATTAGGTGTGACCACAGAAAATACATTTACGGCTGACGGATTTGATGAAGGCATTTATAATCTGCAGGTCTCTGCTACTTATCCCGGCGAATATGAATCCGAGCCTGTTGCGGCTGAGCCGGTTGAAATATATTTGATACCGCCTTTTTCACTAACTTATGAAGTTATTCCGACACCGGAAGTAATTCTTAACTGGGAATTTCCGGTAAACAGGGGTCTGGAAGCTTTTGTGATCTACCGGGATGGGGAAGAGATCGATCAGACAGTTGATCTAACCTATACAGATTTAACAGCACAAAATGAAACTTCTTATGAATATTATGTAACAGCCTGGTATACGGGTGATCATGAATCAATTTCTTCCAATACTGTAAATGTTTACGTAACTGGAAGCGGAGATGATGCGATTCCTGATATCGAGACGCGGTTAACGGGAAACCACCCCAATCCTTTCAATCCCAATACCACGATTTTATTTTCAATAAAAGCTACTGAAACAGGTAAATTGCGAATTTTTAATCTTATTGGTAAGCTGATCCTGGAAAAGCAGTTCGGCTCAGGTTCTCATGAATTTTTCTGGAATGCTGCCGAACAGACATCCGGTATCTATTTTTACAGTCTGGAAACAGATAGCTATAAGAAAATAAATAAAATGATCCTGCTTAAGTAAAAAGTTCAGCGGGATTGGCTGAGAATATGTCAATCCCGCTGCTTAATATATTGGGTGAAATGAAAATGCAATATTATAAATCAGCAGAAAACTATCTTGATTATTTGTGCAATGCCATTTCCAACCGTCATCCCGGCTCGGTTGGGAATCAACAGGCGACAGCATGGGCAGCGGAAATACTGGGAAAATTCAACTGGCAGGTTACGAGTCAACCATTTCCCTGTATCGATTGGCGGAATGGTGATTCCTTCCTAAAAACACCAGAAAGTTCTTTTAGGGTTAAAACAGGACCATATTCCTTACCTTTTGCCGGTAAAGGGGAGTTAATTCAGATTTCCAAATTAAAAGAATTAGAAGAAGCGCAGCTGGATGGCAAGATCCTTCTGTTAACGGGAGAAATAGCTGCAGGACAACTTTTTCCCAAGAATTTTCCCTTCTATAATCCGGATGAACACAAAAAGATCTATCAGATCCTGGATGAAAAAAAACCTCTGGTAATAATCGCTGCGACCGGTAAAAATCCGGAAGTTGCGGGCAGTTTATATCCTTTTCCAATGTTTGAAGATGGTGATTTTGATATTCCGAACGTTTACCTGAAAGACACAGAAGGACAGAAGCTTAAAAAATTCGCGGAGCAGAAGATCGAAGTTGTAATTGATTCGGAGCGGATTCCCTCAGAAGGTGAGAATATTATTGCTTCAAAAGGTAATTCCAGAAAAAAGATAGTTCTTACGGCTCATATTGACACCAAGAAGAACACTCCCGGAGCGCTGGATAATGCTTCCGGAATTGTAACACTGCTGCTGGCAGCAGAAATGCTGAAAGATTATGATAGTGATAGGCAGATAGAAATAGCGCTTCTGAATGGGGAAGATTACTATCAGGCTTCAGGAGAGCTGCAGTATATAGCAGATTTGCAGGGTAAATGGGATGAGATTGATTTATGCATTAATATTGATGCTGCCGGAAATGTAGGACACAAAATTGCAATTTCCGAATATTCTTGTTCCGATCGGATAAAAGCCCGTATCAATAAAATGGTTAAGCAGAAACCAGATTTGATTTTAGGGGATCCCTGGTATATGGGAGATCATATGATTTTTGTGCAGCAAAATGTTCCCTCCCTGGCAATATGTTCCGAAAATATGCTTGATCTTTGCCGAGATATTACCCATACACCTGCAGATGATGTAAGCCTGGTTGATTCTAAATTACTGGTGGAAACTGCTGAATTCATGGTTGATTTTGTTAATACTATGTAGATTTGAAATAATTTAAGGATCTCTATTCATTATTGAATTCTGTCATTTTATGATGCTGTTTCAGTAAGCAGGTCAGGCAGAGAAAACCGGTAGTTAGGACCTGTTAAATTAATGCAGGTAAATAGTTTAACTCTTCTTAATCAAGTTTTCTTAACTCTATAGTCCGCTGCGTTATAGCCACCCAGAATCCCATTTCTGGAAAGTATGAATTGCCAGAGCTGAATATTTCTAGCTCGAAAAGCTCCGGCACTGGAAAGTAAAAAATATTTCCACATCAGGTAGAAACGTTCGC
>LKUH01000505.1 GCA_001412425.1 Candidatus Cloacimonas sp. SDB | reverse complement strand
CTGGACGCTTCCGCAGTGCGCTGGTAAGTTAGTGGTTAATTTATTCCCAGCTAAACAGGAGGTTATATGATAAGATTATTAATTGTATTTTTTCTTTCATTGTATTGTATGATTTTTGCTGTTGAGTTCTCCGTCCCATATCGACCTTATGACTTAGACATAGCAGACATAGATCAAGACGGTAATAAAGATATTATTATTGCCAGTCAGGATATTGATGAACCAGATATGTTCACTATATTGGAGAATAATGGTTTAGGTGAGTTCACATTGCATTTAATTCCTCTGGAAAATGGAGGTTGTATAAAAGTAAGTGATTTGGATGGTGATTTGCTGCCAGATTTATTCACAATAATCCCTAGTAACTCAACAATTATACCTGTTTATTATAAGAACTTAGGTGATTTCCAATTTGATGAGGCAACCATAATTCCTATTGAATATACTCACGTTTTTCAACAGTTTCAATTAGCTGACTTTGAGAACGATGGTGATATTGATATAGCATTAAATCGGTGCGGATCAGCAAACGAATGTCATATCTTAATTAATGATGGAGAAGGAAACTTCGAGGAACAATTTGCTTTTTTGAGCAATAGTGGCTTTACTTTCTTCTCAATCGGAGATGTGAATCAAGATAATTTTATTGATATCTTAATAACTTCCTCAAGTGATCCATATTTGTATTATAACTATGATTTTGATTTTACTCCCATTCAGATAGGTAATATGTATTGGGATCATTCTTGGTTAATAGATATGAATCAAGATCAATTCATTGATATCGTTTTTGATAGTGACATTCCTTCATATACACAATTATACTTCAATAATGGCACAGGAGAATTCAATGATTCTCAAGTAATTGATATGTCAAATCACAGTATAATTATAGATCTTGGTGATTATAATGATGATGGTTACCCTGATTTCGCTACTCAAATAGGATATAATCCTTATGTATATATTTGCTTTAACGACAATAATAGTGCCATCAGTGAACCAATTATGTATCTATTTGGTTCTGTTTATAGCTTTTATGTAAAATCAGAAGATTTAGATGGAAATGAGTCTATAGATTTAGTAGTTGCTGGCTATCATGACACCGAGGGTAGGTATAGTGTGTCCATATTATTCAATGATGGTTCAGGTAATTTCCTTGAAAATCCACAAGTCGATGCAC
>LKUH01000504.1 GCA_001412425.1 Candidatus Cloacimonas sp. SDB | reverse complement strand
GATCCTGAAACTGAAAAAACCATTCTGTAATATTCAGAGTTTTTAGTATTAATAGATTACTTTAATTATTCCACCCGCAATTTGTGAAATTTCTGTCCGCTCAAGGCCGGAATAGTCACCAGAAAACTCACATCTTTGTTAATTGACATACAGTTTAAATAACAAAGACAAACCTATGAAGCACTTTTACAAAATAATTACCAATCTGGAACTGATAATGTAAATAATTCCATTTTAGAATTTGCATTATGGGTTGATTATGAAAAAAACAGCAGTAATTTTGTTCCTTCTCTTTACGGAAGCAATCTTTGCTCTCGATTTAAACTTGCCCGCATCTGCTCAGGAATATTCTTTATGCGGATTAACTATTCTGTCAGATAGTCCTGCTGTATCATTTTCAAATCCCGCTCTTTGTCATCCCGGCATAATAACCTCTACAACCAGATTATACAATATTCCAGATCTTTTTTTCCATCAGGTCAATGCGGTTTTGAGGAAGGGATTCTGGGGAGTTGGACTGGGAGCTTATTATCTTGAGCACTCTTCTTATACTGAATCCTCTCCAACTTTGAGTCTTTCATTTATTCTAAAAAATTTCAATTGGGGATTATCTGCCCGATTCTTGAGCAACAACGTAAAAAATTATCATGATGCTCACCAGATCTTAATTAATTCAGCCATTCTCTGGAAATCAAAAAGTAATGAAACAACTTTTCTCTATAAAAACCTGCTTAATCAGAAAATCCTGAATATTGATCTTCCGGTATATATTATCTGGGAAAGCAAATTTCAATTAGCAGAGGATTTCTGGCTGGCAGCAGGATTTGAAAAACAAAGCGGAGAAGAATTTATCTTTAAATTCGGTACCAGATACAGAATTTTAAGAAATCTTACATTACTGATCAGCTGCCAGCAGGAACCGGCAAGATTGGGAACTGGATTCGTGATAAATATTGGAAAATGTTGCATATCCTATGGGATCCAAACTCATCAATACCTGCCTTTAAGTCATTCTATATCTTTAAGCTATGAAAATCCTGCTCATTGAATTAATCATCCTCTGCCTGATATTCTGCTGCCCCAGATTATTAAAAGCTCAAGATGATGGGACAGAATACGAAATAACCGGATTTCTGGATGAGTTGAGCGAAGAATTACTAGACCTTAAATCTCATCCTTTGAACATAAATACTGCTTCCATGTCCGAAATGGAAAAAATTCCCTGGCTGAATTCTGATCAAATAGAAGAAATAATAAAATATCGCAATCTCAACCAGATCAGAAATGAGAAACAACTTGCTGTAATTGGTATAGATGAAATCACATTATCAGAGATCAGAGATTATATTTCCTTTAAAAATACTGCTCCAATTAGATTGAATCATGTTTACCGATTAGAAATCAACAGAAGCAAAATTGAATATCCTTCCTGCTTAAAACTCTATTCCAAAACAATTCTGAAAAGAGGCAAGCTGGAAGCAGGTTTTATAACCCAGAAAGACGAAATGGAAAAAGATCTGTTAGATTACTATTCCTATTATCTTCAAGCTAATGATCTGGGAATCATCAATAATGTCATTTTCGGAAAATATCAAATATATTCCGGTCAGGGAATTTTATTCTCTTCCAAATTAGGAGTAGGTAAAAGTGTTTCAGCGACCACCACTCCCGTAAAAAAGAGAACTTATATTAAACCCTATACCAGTTCCTATGAATTATGGGCTTTGGAGGGAGTTTGTGCCGATATTACATTAGATGAATTCCAGATTATCCCCTTTATTTCAAAAACCTCTTTAAGTGCCAATCTGAAATCCAACAAAATTACTTCCTTTAATGAAAGCGGTTTACATTACGACCTTCAAAACAAAAATAATGTCGAAGAAGCTATTATTGGATTATTGGGAAAGTATGAAACTCAAATTTTTTCCGCTGGCCTGAATTATTATAGCTTAAACTTTGATCATGAATTTGCTGATCCGAAGATCATAAATGAATTTTCAGCCTTCAGTATGGATCTAAGTTTTTTTCGATCATCTCATCCCGTCCATAGCGAAATTGCCCTCATCAATAAAAAAATGTCCTGCCTCAGCAGTATTACACTGAACACAAAGAATATTCACCAGTTATTCTTATTCAGATCTTACTCCAATAATTTTCCGGAGTGGCATGGTAATCCCTTTTCCAGTCAAAGCGGATTTGCCAACGAAACAGGATTTTACTATGGAATTACATTTAGACCCGGTAATAAAATTAAATTAAATTTCTATATCGACCTGTGGAAATTCCCTGAAACCAGATATTTTGAAAAAATGCCCACAGTCGGAAATGAAATTATGTTCAACTGTAACCTACGCCTTCCGGATGACCAGATGCTGAAATTTCTCTTTAAACAAAAAAATAAGGAAAAATATATTTCTTTGGATGAAAGCAAAATCCGGGATCTTCAGAAAAACAATTTCAGGTTAGATTGGATCAAGCAGTATAATAATATTAAACTTCAAACCAGATTTGAACTTGCTTCGGAATATCTGCCATTTGTGAAGATTTTTAAAAAAGGATACCTGTTTTCCCAACTGCTGAAATATAATTCCGGGTTCTTTTCCATAGCTCTGCAGATTGCAGCTACGGACTCTGATTTATTATTCTATCTGTACGAATACAGTGTTGATGGCGCTTTAAGCAATGCTATTCTTAAAGGAAATAATATATATTATAATCTGATGGCCGGTGTAAAACCTGTTGATTTCCTCAAATTGCAGTTGAAAACTTCCGGAATATTAAAAGACAATGACACAATGAAACTGATTTTTCAGGTTATGATCAATTTTTAAGTTACCTGAATTCAATCAAATAATTATGGACTTATTTTCGTTCCCCTGCCATTGTCATTTCCAGGTGAACTGTTATAAACTTCAACAACATTATAAACTACTGTTATGAATTCTTTACTGAATTCACCATGGAAATAGCTGTGAATTAAATTAACATATTCCACAACATCCTTTTCATAATCGGTCAGATCAGGATTTTCAGGATGTAGTAAATAAGATATGGTCTTCAGTTTGAAAGTCGGAATATCCAAAAATACAATTACAGAAACAGGATTACTCATCTGATTCAGAAAAGACTGAGTATTTCTTTCCGGAACAGAATAAAGTTCCAGTGAAACCTGCTTGGTCATGTCAAACAAGGAATCACCCTGTTCATAAAATCCGATTAATACATCTATTTTTTCGGAAAATTCATTATTATAAGTACTTTTAAGCAACTCAATTACCTCTTTTAGTTTTTCTCTTTTAGGAAGGAATCCGCAACCCTTTACAGCATTATTAAGCTTGAACTGTGAGTCAGCTCTGCGATAACCATAAGTTGCTACAATACCATTATGAGGTCCAGCCAGACCAGGCATTACTCCTTTGGAAATATCCTCGATTGTTTCAATTCTCCGGTTAAAATCCCAGGAAAAGAAAATTTCCGGAAATTCGACTAGATCAAAATTCTGCCACTGACCATCAACCCGGGCTCGAATCACGTTTTCAGATAACCTGGAAGCATCTACGCTGGTCTGAATAAAATAGTTTTCATGCCATAATTCAGAACCATCACCGTTGTCTTTTGACCCCGCTTGCCCACAGGCTGAAAATAATAAAACCGCGAAAATCAATAATTGCCATTTTTTCATAACTACCTCGTTTTACAGATATTTTAATAATTCTACATCTTTAAGACCTGCATATAACTCAATATATTTCTTAACAGGACTAAAATTGATCTTATTCAAAAGAACTTCTTCCACTTGAAAGATGCCTGCTGACTGGTTCATTTCAACCACAATTTTGATTGGTTTTTCTTCCCCCTTCTGAATCAAAACTTTTTGAATGGCTGAAGCAGAATATTTATGAATATCCCCCACTCTGGGTTTTTCATGAAGTAATTTAGTTATGCGGGCTCTTCCTTTTTCCATGTCACAGCCATCGCCTACTAAAACCAGACCTGCTTCCAGACTGGTAATAGGCTGAGTAGCCATATGCCCAAAAATACTTTCGATTATAATAGACTTTAAGAAAATTATTTTTTCCGCATCTTGAGAATAAAATTTTTGGAGAATTCTATCAACTATTGGAATTGCCAATTGCACACTGAGAAACTCGTGATTCGACCTGGTTATCGTCATACCAATATCATGTAATAATGAAGCAATCAGAACAATAATTTTACTGTCTGTAATGTCCCCATAACCCTCATCAACAAAATTGAAAGCAACATCGGCATCATCAAGAAGATCAAACATTTTTAAGGCATTCAAAGCTGCTTTTCTCATATGAACTGGGCCATGATCGTTATATCCCATCCTTCTAATTGAAAGAACATTGGCATAATCCTGCAGGGTTTGTATCTCATGATCCGAAAATATGTAATCAGCAATATCAAGCGCCAATCCTTCGAGAAGATGTCTAATTTGCTTTTCCAGCTGTAACTGTTTACCAGATTTTTTCATTTCAACTCCTGTTTATAGTTGAATCTTAATTAATTAAACAATGAAATAAGCTTTAAAAATAAAGATTCATACTATTTTATAATCATTGAATTTTACATTCAATAATATGAATTACAACTTAAAAATATAACGAATTTTAGCAAATAAAAAATATTGACACCCAAACCACCCCTTTTTAGTTTGGCGCTCGTTCTTTAAACAGGGTCCAGTAACTCAGTGGTAGAGTATCTGCCTTTTAAGCAGAGAGTCGATGGTTCGAGTCCATCCTGGATCACCAGAAATAAGTGTATAAAATATAAATATGTCCCGTTCGTCTAGTGGTTAGGACTCAGGATTTTCATTCCTGCAACAGGGGTTCAACTCCCCTACGGGATGCCATTGTTTTCCAAGCTGTTCATAATAATGAGCAGCTTTTTTTATTTTTCTGCATTAACCTTTATTACACTTATAATCTAGCAAAACATAATTGACAGAAATTGAACTATAAATTTTATGTAAAAAATTGAGGGTGTTATGAAGAGATTTTTATA
>LKUH01000503.1 GCA_001412425.1 Candidatus Cloacimonas sp. SDB | reverse complement strand
CTACACTTATTATGATATAGTTAGATTTTTTAATCAAATTTGTTAATTCTGTTTTATGAGTTTTCGATGAGTTTGTAATGAGAGAAGTTCTATTATATAGCATCCCAATTTTCTCAGCTACATAGCATTATTTGCATATTTTGTTATAAAATGTAGTAGTTTATATCCCGATATTAATTCCTAACATTTTTTTTAAATGTAATATATCGAATTTTATCACTCGTTATTTTTTTTCAATGGCACAGAACCAGGATAGAAATTTATGGCTTTATTTATTGCAGTTTCCATTAATTTTGATGCCCCTACATCAAAAGAGCCAGAACCACATTCAGCTTCACCTAATAGTTCTAGGACTACTTTACCTTCTGCTGCGGACAAGATTTGTATTGTTATATTTGTAAAACGATAACCTGACATACCCTGAACGCCTGAAATCCGGTGATCAATTTGGCACAACGCAATGTAAGGACATTCAACTGCTCCCATTATTGACTGCAGTTTAGCTTTACTTGGTATTCCAGTTCTTTGATAACCTTCTAATAGTTCTTCATAATCTTCGAGAACATCAGCATCTTGAATTAAAGAAACTGATTCTTCTGGACTTAACCAATCTGCAGGTGTTCGTTCAACTAACAAATCATAAATCATCCTACCTACAGTAACCTCTGATCCAATTCCAATATTGCCTGTTGATTCAAAATTGAATCTTGGAGGTAATAAAGATATTTTTGATTCTGGATTAAATGAAGTATCCAAAATTGTAAGAGTACCTCCACCAGTTGCACAACTGTTGATAATTAATATCAAAATCATTGAAAAGAAAAGGAAAAATAGTTTCTTCATTGTAGCTCCTTTGATTCTAATTTGTTCAATATTTTATGAATATACTATATAATTTTAATTATTCAGTTTGTCAAATGGAATATTATTTGATCAAATATTGTTTAAATTTAAATTTCCCCTTAAAATAATTTAATTGTGTCAGAATTAGAAAACCGAATTTTCGATCGTTTTTTCACCGTTTTTTCATTTCTCCCTGAAAAACCGTTTTTTCAGAAAGTGAAAAAGCGAAAAAGCGTAAAAACGGTATGGTTGTGCAGCGTTTTGCTCATCCCTAAACGAGCAAGCATTTGATAAACCTAATAGATAAAGGCAATTAGGAGACAGCCAAGCTCCCTAAAAAGACCGCAAAGATGGATTCGTTCTGATAAGGAACTACCCTAAAAACCTGCAAATTGAAGTTTTGAAAAAACGACTGAAAAAGCGAGTTA
>LKUH01000502.1 GCA_001412425.1 Candidatus Cloacimonas sp. SDB | reverse complement strand
TTTGAAAGCAAAAAAAGAGAGATTTGGCATTATAGCATCAAATGTGGTTTTTGACAGCGCTATTAGAGGAATTTTACAGGGTTATGAAGCTCAAAAATCCGATGGTTTACTGCAAATGAGCTCGGGTGCTGTAAAATATGCAGCCGGCGATTCTAAAAATATGAATACAGGTGCTCAACTTATTTCATCCAGCATTAAAATTTTAAGTTCGCAGTTTAAAAATTCAGGAGTTGGACTACATATTGATCATGCAACTCCCAATTATTTTGATTTTGTAGTTTACTGTATCGAGAACGACCTGGTATCTTCAGTAATGATTGATGCTTCCAAAGAGAAATTCGAGGAAAATGTAAGAATTTCTTCCGAGGTAGTTAAAGTCGCTCACAAGTATGGAGTTTTAGTTGAAGGTGAAATCGGTTATATCAAAGGTTCTGAAGATGAAATCGTCTCCGAAACAGAATTATACACTCAACCGGAAGAAGCACTTGAATATGTTATGAAGACAAATGTAGACCTTTTTGCCGCATCAGTTGGTACAAATCACGGAGTTACCAAAGGAGCCGAAGTAACTCTAAAACTTGATTTGATAAAAGAAATAGATGATCTGCTTATTGCTAATAATGTTGAGAGGGGCATTGTTCTGCATGGAGCTTCTGGTCTGACTAAAAAGCAGCAGCAGGACGCGGTGAAAAACGGAGTAATAAAGATAAATAAAGATACTGATTATCAATTGCATTTCGCAACTGCAGTACAAAAATTCTGGGAAAAGGAAAAAGATGCAGTTGTAAAACCAGATGATATTTCAGATAAAGATTACACCCCTGATAAATCAAGATTTGACCCCAGAAAATGGATGGTAAAAGCCGAAGCCGCCATGCAAAATTCAGTTGAAGAACTGGTTTTGATCAGCGGTAGTGCTAATAATTCCATCTTATTATAACAGGAGGAAAAAGTGAAAAATATTGCCATAAACGGATTTGGTAGAATCGGAAGATTGACAATGAGAATTATTGCCGAAAGATTTCCCCATATGAATGTAGCTGCTATAAATGACCTTACCGACGCGAATACACTTGCTCATCTTTTCAAATATGATAGCGTTCATGGATCTTTCGAAGGTAAAGTGGTAGCAGAAGGTGATTTTCTGATAATTAATGACCGAAAAATCAGAATCTATGCTGAGCGAGATCCCGAAAATCTACCCTGGAAAGAATTGGATGTCGGCTTTGTGCTTGAATGTACAGGAATTTTCAGAACAAAAGAGCTGGCTGGCAAACACCTTAAAGCCGGCGCTGAAAAAGTTATCCTCTCTGTTCCCGCCAAAGATAAAATTGATGCCACTATAGTCCTGGGTGTTAATGAAGAAGATCTTAAAGCTGAAGACAGAATAATTTCAAACGCTTCCTGCACCACCAATTGTCTTGCTCCCGTGTGTAAAGTCTTAAATGACAGGTTCGGAATAATTGATGGCATCATGACAACCGTGCATTCATATACCAATGATCAGAATATTCTTGATCTTCCTCATAAAGATCTCAGAAGAGCCAGGGCTGCAGCATTGAATATCATTCCTACAACGACAGGAGCAGCAAAAGCCATTGGACTGGTGATTCCTGAACTGGATGGAAAACTGGACGGTGTTGCTGTAAGAGTTCCAACTCCTAACGCTTCTCTGGTTGACCTGACAGTCACATTAAGAACAGATGCCAATGTAGATGAAATAAACCAGGCTATGAAACAGGCAGCTGAAAATACGATGAAAGACATACTTCAATATTCCGAAGAACCTTTAGTATCAACAGATATTATTGGAAATCCTCACTCTTCAATTTTCGATTCCGGAATGACTTCTGTGAAAGGTAAATTAGTCAAGATTTTCAGCTGGTACGATAATGAATTCGGGTATTCCAGCAGATTAGTTGATCTTTTAGACTATATTATGAACTTATGATTTCCTGATTTATTCAGGAATTTTATCAGTAATTTTAACAAGAGGTGTATGTTCATGCACCTCTTTGTTTTTTTAAACTCCACACTTTTTTAGAATAACTTTTTTATTTATGGAAAGAACTACTTACTATTTTATTAATCTACAGAAAAGTGATTGACAAATTTAGACCTTTAAGTCTTTTCTTGAATGTTAAGCAAGGAGAAATATGTTTAGAAAACTAAATTACTTAAAAAAAATGAAAAAGGAGATTATCGCAAAATTTAAAATTAAATCTGTTACTATCGTTTTAAAAGAATTAATTAAAACCGCAACTATCGCATTATGGGCATACATTACTCTGTATGATTTGAAATTTTATAACTTTTTGGAGGAGAAAAAATGAGAAAATTTATAGTATTTTCTATGATTATGCTATTGGCTTCCAGTTTAGCTTTTGCTAAAGGAAACGAGCCAGAACACGGACCCACAATTATAGTGCCCCAGGCTGAAATTGGTGGTCGTGAAGTAGGTGATGACTGTACAGATCCAATAGTCATTAGTATTCCGGGAGATTTGCCTTATACCGATGCCGGACAAACCACCTGCGGAAGAGGTAACAGCTATGAGGATACAGACCTTGGCATTTATGATGGCGGTGAAGACATTATTTATCGTCTCGATGTAACAGCCGATATTTTTATTGATATCGCTCTGGATCCCTATGAGACTACTTGGACCGGAATTGGATTGTTTGATGATTGTCCGGATGTAGGAATTGGTCTTTTTATTGATACTGGCTCCAGTGGTATTCGAACACTTTTAGGTGTAGAACTTCTGGCAGGCAATTCTTATTACATTATGGCAGATACCTGGCCTTCCCCACCTTGCATCGATGTTTTTGACCTGACAATTACTGAAGGTGAAGCGCCACCACCACCACCAGAGAATAATACCTGTGAAACTGCAGAAGCTGTGGAAGAAGTGGTTGATTATGCTTTTGACACAACTCAGGCTACAACCAGCGGTTTTGATACTCATTCCATTAATCAGGACCTGTGGTATGTTTATACAGCTCCGGCTTACGGTTTTATGAACGTAGACCTCTGCGGTTCAACTTTTGATACAAAACTGGCTATATACGGCGAATGTGATGTAGCTACCGAACTTGGTTACAATGATGATTCTGCTTACTGTAACGGCAGATCATTACAATCTGCTATTCTGGATGTTGAAGTGTTTGCAGGTGAAGATTATTATATCCAGGTTGGTGGTTATGGTTCAAACTCAGGAGCTGGTGATTTAACCATTGAATTTATGCCTTTTACAGATGCACCTGCATTATTCTTCTCTGAATACATCGAAGGATCTAATAACAATAAGGCACTTGAAATATATAATGCATCTGGCATTGAAGTAGATCTCACAGAATTTGTAATTCTTGGAAACTACAATGGAAATCCCTGGAGCGAGGCATATACCTTTGAAGAAGGAACAATGCTGGCAGCAGATGACGTTTATGTAATTGCTAATGATCAGGCCTGGGAAGAGATCCTTGATGTTGCCGATGTTACCCTTGCCTATGGAGACCCATGGTATACAACAGCTTTTAATGGAGACGATGTAAGAGCTCTTGCTTATGTAGACGGTGCTGACACAACAATTGTTGATATTATAGGAGCCTATGATCTCGTTGATCCTGGTGATGGTTGGGAAGTTGCAGGAATTGCTGATGCTACTGCAGAACATACACTAGTGCGCAAACCCGAAATCACTGAAGGTAATACAGACTGGGCAGCTTCTGCTGGTACAAATGAAGACGATTCCGAATGGATTGTTCTTCCTCAAAATACTTTCGATTATCTCGGTTCGCATCCGAACTATATCGAAGACTTATGGCCACCAGCATTCCCGGATTATTCACTTATCGGTGAAAATAATGTCAGACTAGCGTGGAATGCTCCCACACCAATTGAAGATGGCTGGTTATTCTACCACGATGGAACTTTTGAAGGTGGACTTGCTTCTGCAAATGGCGGTGCCGGAATTGCTCAGATGTTCCAGCCTGCTACTTATCCCTGCACAATTGAAGAAATCGAATTCTGGATTATACAGGATGACCTCGATCAGGATATTGAAGTATGGATACTTGCTGACGATGGAGCTACTGTACTGGGTGGACCCTATACACAGGCTGTTGATGTTGAATGGAATACTATTGACATTACTGATGTTGAAATACTGAGCGGCGGCTTTATGATAGCCACTTACAACGTGTTACCCAGCGGTCCTTATGTTGGACGAGATACTGACACTTACAACGGAACACTTTATTTTGGAAACCATACCGACGGATTTACCGAATTAGGTCTATATGGTGAAGCGTATGAAAGTATGGGAAGCCATGGTGCTTACGTTGTTTATGGCGGAGAAAGAGCTGCTGAACCACAGAAACTGATGCCCGTGTCAAATGATGTAAGATATCATACTGACGAACTTTCATTGGATTATTCCATCAGTAATAATGCGGTTCGTCATACCAGAGACCTGCTGGGATACAATGTCTACAGAGATGATGTTATGTTGAATACAGAATTAGTAACAACTCTCTATTATTATGATCTCGATCTTGATTATGGAACTTATACATATACAGTAACTGCCGTATATGATGGCGGTGTTTCCGATCCATCTTTACCTGTAGTTGTTGATATAGTTGCAGTTCCCGCTTTTGATATTCCTTTTACTGAAGGGTTTGACAGTGGAGATTTTGACACCAATCTCTGGGTAATGGATCCCATTCTGGGAACCCATTGGTCAGTAAATACTACTACCGGAAATCCTGCTCCAAGTGCAAGATTTAACTGGTTTTCCGGAACAGATTATTCTGAAACACTTACCAGTCACTATGTCGATTGTAGTGCTTTGACAGAAGTTGAGTTAAGATTCGACATTTCTCTCAATAACTATTCTTCCGCCACACTGGAACAGATGGCTTTAGAAGTGTGGGATGGTGATGCCTGGTATCAGGTTGCACTTTTCGATAATGTTGACGACAGCTTTGGTTTCCTTAATGAAGCAGTTGATATTACTGACTATGCAGCAGGCAACATAATTAAGGTAAGAGTTGATGCTTTTGGAGAAGATGCTTATAATATCAACTTCTGGTATGTTGATAATATCTATGTCGGTGAACCTATACTCATGGGATCACTTAGTGGAACAGTTACTGATTTCGAGACAGATCTTCCAATTGAAGGTGCAATGGTAGTTGCCGGTGATTATAATACTACCACTTTTGGAGACGGAACTTATCTTATTGAAAATATGCTGTCGGGTACTTATAATGTTTATTGCAGCGCCACAGATTATGAGCCTGCCGGTCCTGTAGAAGTTACTATAGTTGAAGGTGAAAATTCTATTGTTGATTTTGCACTTCTTCCTGCTGCACCTGACGCACCGGAAGATCTTTTTGTAGATCCTTACACCTGGCTGTTCACCTGGGCACCACCCGGAGGTTCCATAATCAAAGATGATTTCGATTCCTACATTGTTGACAGTTACCTGGCTTTACAATCACCTTTATGGACCACCTGGTCAAATGCACCGGGAACCGGTGAAGATGCCATGGTTTCTGATGATTATGCCCTCAGTGGTACACAGTCAGTTATGGTAGAAGGCGCAAACGACCTTGTTCTGATCATGGATAATTATACCGTTGGCGCATATACAATGGAACTTAGCATGTATATTCCCGACGGACATTCGGGTTATTTCAACCTGCAGAAGACCAATACTCCCGGCGAAGAATGGGCTTTCCAGATCGTATTTGAGACTGACGGTGTTGCCACAGCAGATGCCGGTGCCGCCGCCGCAGCAGTATTTGACTATAACCATGATGAGTGGATGGATTTAGAAATTGTTGTAGATCTGGACAATGACTGGGCTGAGTTCTGGTTTAATGGCGATATGATGGTAGAATATCAATGGACACTGGGTACCTTTGGAACACCAGGTCTTCTGTCCCTGGGCGGAATGAACATTTTCGCTTCTGGTGGCGATCCCTTAGCTTATTTTGATGATATTGATTTCAAACCTTATTCTGCTGCCCGTGAACTTACCGGATATAATGTGTTCCTGGATGATGCACCATTGGCATCTGATATCACTGACTTACAATATCAATTTGCCGATCTAACCTCAGGAGATACATATACAGCAGGAGTTCAGGCAGTTTACGATGATGGGCTTTCCAATATTGCCGAATATGTATTTACAGCTTTATCAGCACCGATCATACCTCCTTCCAACCTGGCTTACGAAGTGCAGAATTACAACAATGTACACTTAACCTGGGAAGCACCCAGTGGAACAGGTGAATGGATTCGTTGGGATAGTGGTGATAACTTTAATGCTATCGGTTTAACAGGCGACACACCCCAAACCTTCTGGGTAGCTTCACAATGGGATCCGGAAGATCTTACTGCTTACGATGGAGCAACCATAGAGCGAATAGAGTTCTTCCCCAATGATGAAGCTGATTTCACTCTTTATATCTGGACTGGTCCAGATGCTGATCTGGCTTATACTCAGGTAGTGGAAATATACACAGTGGAAGAATTTAATGAAGTTACTCTGGATGAGCCCTTCACAATTGATGCTTCTACCAACCTATGGTTCGGTTATGAAACTACTCATGATCCAGGTTTACATCCAGCTGGAACAGATCCTGGTCCAGCCATTGCCGGTTATGGAGATATGGTAAGTTTCGATGGCTCTGCCTGGGAACCTCTTTCCAATTATCTGGATTACAACTGGAATCTGGCTGCCTTTGTTGTAGGCGGCGGCAGAGAACCAGTAGTTCTCAGTAAATCCACTAAACTCAACAAGCCGGTTATTAATAATGTCAGAAGCCCTCAGCTGGAAAAATTATCATTAAAAGCTTCTCAGGATATAACCTTTAATCTGGCTGAAGAAGAAGATGAACGTATTTTCCTGGGTTACAACATCTACCGTGACGGAGACGAGATTGATTTTGTAGCACAAGGTACGCTGGAATATCTGGATGCAGGCCTTGATGCCGGAGTATATGAATACCAGGTAACCGCCTTATACGATAATGGCGAATCAGAGCCTACTGATGCTGTCGAAGTTACCATAGTGCTTCCGGCACCGACTAACTTCAACGCTACTTCAATGGCTCCAGCCACTTCCAACGTTATGTGTACCTGGACAGCTCCAGCCTTATCGCGTGATCGTAACCTGACGGGTTACAAGATCTATCGTGATGATGTAGAGGTTGGTACAGCTACAGGAACCTTCTTCATGGACTTAAATGTTCCCACCGGAGTTTATCTGTATCATGCCACAGCAGTTTACGATAATGAATATGAATCTCTTCCTTCTAATCAGGATGAAGTAGATCATGTTGATGCTAATAATACTGCTATTCCGCTGGTAACAGAACTTACCGGCAATTATCCTAATCCCTTCAACCCGATCACCAGAATCAACTTTGCTCTGTGTGAACAAAGTGAAGTTAATATTGAGATCTACAATATTAAGGGAGAGAAAGTTACCACCCTGGTTAACGAACTGATGGATGCAGGTTATTATTCCCTGACCTGGAATAGTACAGACCAGTATCAGAAGAAAGTTTCCAGTGGTGTCTATTTCTACAAGATGAGAGCTGGTAATTATACTTCCACCAAGAAAATGATCTTGATGAAATAACAGATTTATCCGAGCAAGTAGTTTCATTCAAGCTTGCCGATTGAAAGTAAAGCAGATCCCGTCATTTTGGCGGGTTCTGCTTTTTTATTCCCACTTCCTGATAATAATTTTTATAGGCAATATCAGATTAAAAAGATATTAATATTCATTGTTTAACTGTTTAAACTCTAATATTTGGTTTCATATAAATTATTTGACAAAAATTATCACCATATATTTTTACCATGACAGTTAACAAAAAGCAAGGAGGAATAAGTATGAAAAGGTTAATAAGTTTAGCTTTTATTTTCACCTTCATTATCAGTTTATCTGCTGAAGCTGATTTTTTAAGCAATAAGGTTTCAAATTCACCTTATTCAATTATGAAGGCAAATTCTTCAAGAGATGAAGAAAATGTAATCTTTGAAGACGATTTTGAAGATGGTCTGGGAGAATGGCAGACTATTGATGCAACTGCTCCGGACGACTGGAATGAAAACTGGCATCTTTCCCCTGTAGGTGCCTGGGAAGGAAATTCCTGGTGGATGGGAGATGAAACTCTGGGTGGTTATACAAGTCATCGATATCTCATTCTTGATACTCCCGAATTATCACTGCCTACAGGCAATCCAACTTTGACTTTTAAGGTCAACTGGAATGTGGAAGAACTAGGTGGCACAGGAGAATATGACGGCTGGGATGGCAGTAATGTAAGAATTTCAACTGATGGTGGAGCAAACTGGAATGTTATAAGTGGTACACCTGCATATAATGGAACTTCCATGTATAGTTTTGGTTATGAATTTAATGAGGGTCCTGGAATACCTGGCTGGGGTGACACTTCTAATGGCTGGCAGGATGCTGAATTCGATCTCTCTTCTTATGCTGGACAAGATATAAAGATAAGGTTTGCCTTTGCTTCTGATCCGGCTTATGACACAGCTGATGATCTTAATATGTTTGGTTTGAGAATTGATGATATTAATGTTGCTGACATATTTTACAGTGATGGTGAAGGTGCGGCAGGTGATGATGAAATGATACCTGGTTATGCTGGTGAAATTTCAGGAAATTTCTGGGCATTAGATACAACAAATCCACATAGTGGAACAAATGCCATGCGCTGTACTGTTCAGGATTATCTCGAAAATGACCTGATCTCTCCGGAGATAGAACTTCCCGACTTAGTTGATGTTGATATGTATATCGATTACTGGGTTTATTGCGATATGCTCGATTCGGATGGAGATGGAGATAATACTCTGGAAGACCTTTATCATGTTTATGTTAAGGGATCGAATGATATTGCCTGGACTAGATTACATTATAACTTCAACGGTGTTGGTGTCGGCGGAGTTGCTTCTGTCTGGACTTTAATTGATGAAGAATATGCTCTAAATACTTTTGGCTGGCAGAGTGGTACCTGTGATATATCAGACTGGGCTGGAGAAACAGTACAGATTAAATTCAAATGTATAACGGATGGTGATGATGATGGCGGAGTAGGCACGGGATTGTTCATTGATGATTTTAGAGTTTACAATACTATTTTTCTTGGTCCTGCTCCAGGAAATCTGAATGCTACAACTTTACCTAATAATGATGTTGAATTAACCTGGGATCCCGCTGAAATGGGCGGAGAAGAAGGTTGGATTGGCTGGGATAACGGGGTTCTGGAAGGTTATCTTGGTCTTACTGCGGCTGGTGAATGGGATGTTGCAAGCAGATTTACAGCCTCTGATCTGATGCCTTATGTGGGAGGTGAGATTACCTCCGTGAAATTTATGCCTGGAACTTCCACATCTTCCAGTTATTCTGTGCGAGTATGGACTGGAGCTGCTGCTGGTGAACTTGTTGCAGAGGAAGATATAACCAATCCTATTCCGACCGATTGGAATGAAATAGAACTTACTACACCAGTTACTATTGAAGCTGGCGAAGCAATGTGGATAGGATACCATATCAATCAGGTAGAACCTGCTAACCCGGGAGGTTATTCAGCCGGATATGATGCCGGACCATCTGTTGCCGGTCTTTACATAAATCAGGGAACCGGATTTTCTGATCTGAGTGGCGATTTCGATTATAACTGGCTTATTCAGGGTCTGGTAACAGCACAGGACGGTATGGTTTATGAACTTCCCAAACCACAGACAAGAGAACTTGAAGGTTACCATGTATGGCATACTGCAACAGAGGATCCTTATGAAATTATTGCTACAGTTGATGTAAGTGACGAGCCTTCCTATATCCATACAACAGGTGTTGCTGGAGAATTCAATCATTATGTTGTAACAGCTATCTATGATGGTTATGATTCTGCCTTTTCCAACGAAGCTTCTACTTATGTACTTTCCAATTATGAAGAAACACTATATTATGATGACGGAGAAGCTGAAGATGGTTATAATAGTGGACAGGGAAGACACATGGCAGTTAGGTACTCACCAGATTACGATAACGGACCGGTTAATGTGAAACTTGTACAATTTTATGTAGAAAATTTAAATGTCGGTAGTATGATTTTCAGAATATTTGACGATAATGGTGATGGTGGTATGCCTGGTGCTAATTTTATTACTCAATTTGCTGTTTCAGGTAATATTGCAGCAGGCTGGAACACATTGATGATACCTGTATCTGGTCAGGCAGAATTTGCCGATGGTGATTTTTATATAGGAATTCTGGAAATATCAAGTCCTTCGTCTATAGGGCTAGACACTGACACGTCCGGCAATTCTTACACAGATGCAAGTGATTCCTGGGAGATGATCACAGAAGGGAATCTTATGATCAGAGCTATTGTTGAAGATGTAAATGTTGGCAGTAATGATACTGATATACCGGAAAACAGGATTACAATATCAAATTATCCCAATCCCTTTAATCCTGTTACCAACATTTCATTCTCATTACCCAAAGCAGGTGAAACTTCCTTAAAAGTATATAACTTAAAAGGTCAGCTTGTAAACGTATTGTTAGATACTTATCTTGAAGCTGGAGAAATGAATTTAATCTGGGATGGAACAGATCTTAAGGGCAATTCTGTTACATCCGGTTTATATTTCTACACTTTAGAAAATGATCGCAAAAAAATCAGTAAGAAAATGATCTTATTGAAATAATTATCAAAAATTGCTGAAGGGAAGGTATGATTTTTGCATGCCTTCCCTTTTATCAAATAAAGAAAGAAGGAGTTTTAAATGAAACGGGGGATTTATCTACTGTTAATGTTTCTTATCACCGTCATTACCCTTTCAGGAGAGATCGCAGCTTTTGATTCTGAAAATTTTTATCCAAACATAATAATTGCATGTTTCGATAAGGAGTTTATTGGAAATGATGAAGGCATACTGAATTTTGAAATAAACAACGGACTAATTAAAACAGGGGACAGTGATTTTGATGAACTGGCAGAGCAACTTGAAATTGTTGATCTAACCCGATTTATTAAATCGGTAAAAAATCTGGCCTGGAATCAGGATGGCGTTTACCTGCAGAATATCTACAGAATTCATCTGAAAGACAATGCTGAAATCGAATTAGCTTTAGATCTCTTAAACAAAAATTCGGAGATAATTTACGCTGAATACGAAGCAATTAACAGGATCAGGTATATTCCTGATGATCCTCAGTTTCCACAACAATGGCATTTACCACAGATTGAATGTCCTGAAGCATGGGACTGGACAACAGGATCAGAAGATGTCCTGATCGGAATTGTGGATTCAGGTGTTATGTGGAATCACGAAGATCTGCTGGATAACATCTGGGTTAATGAAGCTGAACTAAATTCCACTACTTATGGTGGAAATACAATGACCATCAACTGGGATACCGGAGCAATATCCGGAGGGAACGGATATGATGATGATGGTAATGGTGAAGTGGATGATGTAATAGGCTGGAATTACTACTACAACAATAATCAGTCCTATCAAAGCAATCCGGAAAATGACCATGGTACACACGTGGCAGGTTGTGCTGCTGCTGTGGGTGATAATGGAATAGGAGTCTCGGGATCCAGTATGACAGCCAAGATACTCGTTTCCACTCACAGGGGAGCGGTAGGTGGAACAACTATTTCCAACGGATATGATGGAATAATTTATTGTGCTGATACTGGAGCCAACATTATCAATTGCAGCTGGGGTGGTCCGGGTAATGCTGCAACGGCGAATTATGTCGTAAATTATGCAACAGATGCCGGTTCAATGGTAATTGGATCTGCTGGAAATGATTCCTGGAGTAATGACCAAAACCCATCTTATCCAAATGATTGTACAAATGCTCTATGTGTTGCCGCAACTGATCAGGCTGATGAAATAACTTATTTTTCCAACTGGGGTACTGCCATAGACGTAAGTGCACCGGGGGTTAATATTAAATCAACCGTTATTGGCGGCTCAGGGTATGCTTCATATCAGGGAACATCCATGTCCTCGCCTATTGTATCTGGTCTGGCAGCATTGGTAGTTTCAGTTCATCCTGATCTATGCGGGCTTCAGTTGAAAGAAAGAATAGAAATGACAACTGACGACATAAATGAGATCAATCCCGATTATTATGGTCTGCTGGGAACGGGACGTGTTAATGCTTATCAGGCTGCCATGTATGATCTTATCCCTAATCTCACCATTGAAAGTATGAATTTTTATGAATTTGAAGGCGATGGAGATGGCGAACCTAATCCTGGTGAAATTTGTAATATTGAGATCAATATCTGGAATAACTGGTTTTCCGGAGGACTCTGGGCTCAAGCTGACGATGTAACAGTTACATTCAGTACTTGCGAGCCTGAAGTCACTTTTATCGGAGGTTCCGAAATATATGATATACCAATAATATATCAAGCTGGTTCACATTGGAATTATTCAGATCCGGTGCAGATAATCACTCCGGAAAATACTAATTTGCAGGATATCCCCTTAACAGTAACCATAACGGCAAATCCCGATGGTCAATTTCCTTATACCGTAACTCACGAAATTACCGTCACTCTCAGTTATACGCAAGCTGGATGGCCTTATTATCTGGGTGGAGCCACAAATTCTTCAGCTGCATTAGTAGATATTGATAATGACGGGCAGAGAGAAACAATTTTCGGCGATTATAACGGAATGCTGCATGTTTTAAATCCAGATGCTAGTGAAGATGCCCCTTTCCCACTGGAACTGGGCGGAATAATTAGTGCTGCAGTTGCTGTAGCCGATATTGACGATGATGGTAATCTGGATATGGTTGTTGCAAATGAAGCTGGAAACATTTTTGCTGTGAATAATTTAGGCAACATCATATTTTCATATAATACAGGAAGCCAGATAAGGGGCAATCCGATGATTGTGGATGTTGACAATGATGGTTCTCTGGAAATTGTAGCATTCACTTTTGTTCCCTTAGCTCAAGTATTTGTCATCAATTCTGATGGTACAGATTATGATAACTTCCCTTCCGATCTCAGTTCAACAGGGATCCTTTCTTCTCCTGCAGCAGCAGATCTGGATGGTGACGGATATCTGGAATTAATTGCTTCTTCAATAGCTGGAACTCTTTATGCTATATCTTCTGCCACAGGTAGTGATATTGCCGGATGGCCTGTTGCCGTTGGCTCCAATTCCTATCAGGGTCCGACAGTGGCAAATATTGATTCCGATCCTGATCCCGAAGTTATTGTCGGCATTTCCAATGGTTCCCTTATGGCATTTGAACATAATGGAGATCTTTTATTTTCCCGTGATCTGGGTTGCGTGATCAAAGGGGGTATTGTTGTTGCAGATATAGATGCTGATGGCAATAATGATATCATATTAGTATCTAATTCTGGAGACATTTATGTAGTAGATAATACCGGATCAGATATTGGTGTTTTTCCTATTGATGTTGGAAATTCGGTAGATTCAACACCGATCCTGGCTGATATGGATGCAAATGGCACTTTTGAGATAATTTTTGGAGATAATTTTGGCTACCTGCACTCTTATGATGTTACAGGTGTTGAAACTGAAAATTTCCCCATAAACCTAGAAAATGCAATAAAGGTAAGTGCGGCAATAGCAGATTTAGACGGTGATGGAGATGCTGAAATTGTTGTTCCCAACCAATATGGATACTATGCTATTGACTACCTCAATCCTGTTCCAAATGAACGCATTGCCTGGTCCAGTTTCAAAAGAAACCTGCAGAGGACTAACAGCGCATTTGACCCGACAACAGGTTCTAACAATAATAATACACCAAATCTCATCTCATCTCTCGGTAAGAATTATCCTAACCCCTTTAATCCTACTACCACTATTCATTTTATTTTAAAAAATGAAGATTTTACAGAAGTTTCAATCTACAATATCAGAGGTCAAAAGGTTAAAACACTTCATGCTGAAACTTTGAAAGCAGGCTCTCATTCGGTTAAATGGGATGGCAGGGATGATTCCGGAAATGCAGTTGCAACTGGAATCTATTTTTATAAACTGCAGACTTCAGATTATATTGCAGCCCGGAAAATGATAATGATGAAATAAACTTTAAAAATTCAACCCTCCTGTTTTTCAGCAGGAGGGTTTTTTATTCCATAAATACTTGACATTAGAACTCATAGATTAGATTTTAATTATTTTAATGGTTATACTATGAACTTTAAAAAAAACTATGACGCAATAAAGAACAGGATAAAATACACTTGTGAAAGTATCGGAAGAGATCCGACAGAAGTTCAGATACTTGCTGTGACAAAGACTGTATCCGTAGAAAATATTGATTTAGCTTTGAAATCAGGAATTTCTCTAATTGGTGAGAATAAAGTTCAGGAAGCTGAAGCTAAATTACCCCTGTTACAAGAGAAGTACCGCGAATTTCATTTTATTGGTCATCTGCAATCTAATAAAATTAACAAATTGCTCCCTTTAAAACCTGATCTTATTCATTCTATTGATTCACTTTCAACTTTAAAAAAATTGAATCACCGTTTACAGGAACTTAGTCGGATTCAAGATGTCTTATTACAGGTAAATACTTCCGGCGAATACAGCAAATTTGGAATTACCCCTGAAGAAACAGAATCTTTCCTGAAACAGTCCCAAGAATTTGAACATATAAGAATAAAGGGATTAATGACAATAGGAATGTTTACTACAGACGTTGCTGTAATCAGGAAGTGTTTCAGAACATTATACGAATTATTCCATGAGATTAAAACTATCGACCTTGCTAACTCAGAAATGAAATACCTTTCCATGGGCATGTCAAATGATTATGAAATAGCCATTGAAGAAGGTGCAAATATTCTCAGGATTGGCACAGCGATATTTGGCACCAGAAATTAAGGAACCTGAATGCTGACAATAATATTATTCAGTTTACTTGTGTTAATCTCTTATATTTTAGGATGCTTCTCTACAGCCAAACTTTTAGCCAAATCCTATCGCAACATGAATATTTACAAAATCGGAACTGGGCATCCTGACACATTGAACATATTTAATAATGTTGATAAATTTCTGGGAGTAATAACAGGCGTTGTGGATATTGGAAAAGTATTTTTTTATCTGGCATTTTTGAAAGTTATTCTTTTTTCCGATAATTTTATTAAATTGCTCCCTGAACTATCCGAAATATCAAGTCAGAACCACTTACTGATAATTGGTTTTGCCATGATCATCGGGCATTGTTTTCCAATAACTCACAAATTTAAAGGCGGCAGGGGGATTTTTACATACATTGGTTTCTTATTATTTTTTGCTCCCTGGTCCACAATGATAGTCTGCTTCTTGGCTGCAATTTTAGTTATTTTCTTTAATCAGATCAGATTTTCACAATATATGATTGTAATGCTTACACCTTTTATTAATTTCTTTTTTTCCGGCGGTAAGGAATTTCTGGCAAAAATGTTTATAGCTGCTTTACTGATGGGAGTTATGAATTATCTGGTGTCAAAAAAATTAGGAGAGATTTAATGAAGATAGTAGAAGTAAATTCCAGAAAATTACTAAATTCTTTCATAAAATTCCCCTTTGAATTATATAAAAATGATCCATATTGGGTAGCTCCACTTATAATGGAACAGAAGAAAATTTTCAATAAAAAGAAAAATCCTTACTTTGAACATTCTGAAGCACAATTCTTTCTGGCTTATAAAGATAATGAAGTCAAAGGCAGGATATCTGCTCATACAAATACACAACATAATAAAACACATAATGATAAGGTTGGTTTTTTCGGATTCTTTGAATGTGTTAATGACCAGGAAATTGCTGATGCTCTTTTTGATGCTGCCGGAGATTGGCTTCTCAACAGGAAAATGGATACGATGCGAGGTCCTGCAAGTTTTTCCGTAAATGATGAATGCGGTCTTCTGGTCGATCCTTTTGATTCTTCCCCCATGTTGATGATGACCTATAATCCTGAATATTACCTTGATTTATTGGAAAATTACGGCTTTAAAAAAGCTATGGACCTTCTGGCGTATCATGTTGAGGTTAAGGAACCTCCAGAAAGGTTAGCCAGACTATCCAGAAAAATTGAAGAAAGAGGACACTTCACAGTCAGGGCTCTTTCCTCTAAAAATAAAAGAAAATTACGTTCAGATATTGAAACGATCTACCGGATTTATGAAGAAGCCTGGAAAAACAACTGGGGCTATGTGCCCTGCTCTGCGAAAGAGTTCGATCAGATTGTTGATAAGTTAATGCCCATAATAAAACCCGAATTTGTCTTCATCGCAGAAATAGATAACAAACCGGTGGGTTTATCTGTAACATTACCTGACTATAATTTTGTTCTGAAAAAGATCAGGGGGAGATTATTCCCTTTTGGCTGGCTCAAATTTCTGCTCAATGTTAATAAGATTCCGGGATTAAGGGTGCCGATTATGGGTGTACTGGACGAATACAAAAATAGAGGAATTGATGTTGTTTTTTACTGCAAATCCTTTGAGACAGCGGTCAACCATAAAAATCCTTATGCCGATGCCGAGTTCTCCTGGATTCTGGAATCAAATGAAATGATGAATAAAATCGCAGAATCCCTTACAGGTGAAGTTTACAAAAGATACAGAATGTACGATATAAATATCTGTGCAAAGAGGAAGCATGATTGAGATCAAGCCAGTTAGAACCAAAAAAGACCTGATTGATTTTATCAAACTGCCTTTCAAAATTTATAAAAATGATCCTCATTGGGTAGCCCCGCTGATTAGTGAGCAAAAAAAATATTTCAACCCGGGAAAAAATCCCTACTACGATCATTCTGAAGTTCAGCTGTTCCTCGCTCTAAAAGCGGGAAGTGTCGCAGGTAGAATTTCAGCACATACAAATACTCAGCACAACAAATTCCATAACGATAAGATCGGTTTTTTCGGTTTCTTTGAATGTTTTGACGATCAGGAAATAGCAGATAAACTATTGAATAGCGCTTATGAATGGTTAAAAAATAGAGGTTTGGACACTATCCGCGGTCCCATGAATTTTTCTACCAATCACGAGTGCGGACTTCTGGTGGAGGGCTTTAATTCTTCACCCTTTATAATGATGACTCATAATCCTGCTTATTATCTTAAATTGCTGGAAATCTGGGGATTAAAAAAAAGCATGGACCTTTTCGCCTATCTCCTGCCCAACAGACCTACCCCCAAGAAATTATTGAAGTTAACTAAAAGACTGCAGGAAAGGGGAAATTTTACGGTCCGCCCCCTTTCCAGGAATAAAAAAGCATTAAGAAAAGATCTTGAGACTGTATTCACAGTATATTCTAAAGCCTGGGAAAAAAACTGGGGGTTTGTTCCTGCTACGAAAAAAGAATTTCAGCATGAGATTGATCAAATTTTACAGGTAATAAGACCTGAATTCTTTTATCTAGCCTATGTAGAAGGTGAAGCGGCAGGTTTTTATGTTGCACTCCCCGATTATAATCAGGTTTTAAAAAAGCTGAATGGCAGATTACTCCCTTTTGGATTCCTGAAAGCTCTTCTTTATAGGAACAAAATAACCAGTCTCAGAATCATAACCATGGGAGTTATAAAGGAGTATCAAAAAAAAGGGATTGATACGGTATTTTATACTAAAACTTTTGAAACCGCTAATAATCATAAGGTTTTGAGAATTAAAAATGCTGAACTTTCCTGGGTCCTGGAAAATAATGAAATGATGAATAAGATAGCCCGTCATCTGGGCGGAGAGATACACAAACGATATAGAATTATGGATAAAAAAATCAACTAAACTATTATGCAACAAACTATAAAACCTCTTGATATACTGACACTTATCTATATTTTTATCAGTATAGTAATTCTGTTTATCGGCTGGAATACAACCGAGAATAGTTTAGATATTTTATTAATATATTTAGTAATAATTGTGATAATTTTTTTTCTGATAAGATACTCACATAAACATGCATTTTTAAGGATTATCCATCATTGGTATCCGATTCTTTTCTGGGGATTCTTATTTCAGGCTTCAACTCAGCTGAATCAGGTTTTCTGGAATGGTTACTGGGATAATTTCTTCCAGAAAATTGATGAAGCAATTTTTGGATATCAACCGGCTATAATCTGGGGGACAAAATACAACAGTTTTTTTTGGCAGGAATTTTTTCATTTCTGGTATTTCAGCTTTTATATAATGATAGCTGGAATAGGGCTTTTATTTTACCTGATAGACAGAAAACTTTTTCACAGTTATTTTTTTACGATTTCTTTCGTATTTTATATTTGTTATTTAACTTATTATTTCATCCCCGTTATCGGTGGCAGATACTGGGAAATAACCTTAGCCAATACCAAAGAGTACCAATATGGAATCTTTACAAGATTAATGGCTTTTCTTTATAATCGGACGGAGCATTGGGGTGGTGCCATACCCAGTTCTCACGTTGCAGTTGCCACAGCTGTAACGATAGCGGCTTTCCGGTTTAAGAAATACCTGGGATGGATACTTCTAGCCGGAACCGTTTTATTGAGCATCTCAACTGTTTATTGCCATTATCATTACTTCATCGATACTCCTTTTGGGATTCTTTATGGTATCCTTTTTTATTACCTCGGTTTGAAAATTTATCGAAAAATGGAAATTTATGTTTAGTTTATCTTTTCTCAACTCAGGAATTCTGTTCCTTTCCGCAAGCGTTGTCATCCCAATATTGATCTATCTTTTTGCCAAAAAAAAACCCCGAAAAATCATCTTCAGCTCTATCAAGTTCATCAAGCTGAGTCAAAAACAACAGCGGAAAAAAATTAATCTCAAAAATCTGCTTTTACTTTTAATCAGAATTTTAATAATTCTATTTACAGTTTTGGCTATTTCCCGGCCTTCCATCAAATCCGAATACCTTTCCAGAGGAACTTCCCACCCCAAAACTGCTGTTGCAGTAATAATAGATAATTCCTACAGCATGGATTACCTGATAGATACAAAAACCGAATTGGAAAAAGCCAAAGATATAGCTATTGCCATCAATGAAATTTTATCGGAAAATGATGTTACTGTCCTATTTTCATTAAACAGCAACTGGAACGAAATTCACGCTAATTTGAGATATGGCAGACTACCTGAAGACCTGATAAGATCTGTTTCCCTAACGGCAGTAATGACACCCCTGAAAGAAGTTCTGAAAAAAGCGGAAAGCAAATTAAAAGAAAGCCACATTCCCAATCAGGAGATCTACGTTATCACCGATCTTCAGGAACAGCCTCTTCCTGATAATTTGGAAATCCCCACATATCTTATAGCAGCATCTGATAACGACCTGGAAAGATCTAACATCAGTTGTGAAAATTCCCACGTAATTAATGAAATCGTCGGTAATAAGAATAATCGCAAAGTACAATTTGATGTAGTTAATCATTCCCAACTGCAGCAAAATGATATAATAATCCAGTTAAATTTGAATGGTCACAAAACATCTGAAAAAGTGCTGGATCTTCAACCGGGACAGAAGAAAACCGATACTTTTGAAATTAACCTGGAACAAGATGGCTGGTTGACAGGTTTTGTAGAAGTAAAAAATGAAAGGCTAACCTTTGATAATAGAAATTATTTTACATTTTACTTTAATCCTGACCCCAGAGTTGCCATTATAACTGATCTAACTCAGCTTCCTCTAGCTCTTACTACCTTACTGGAAATATATACGGGGGAACCAGCTAATATTACGCTGATCGATACAGATGATTTCAACTACGATTATTTGCAGGAATTTGATAACATTATCGTTTATAAAAAGCAGGAAATTAATCAGCGGTTATCGTTTATGATTGATAAGTTGATACAGAATAAAAAGGGGATACTATTCATCACAGATCCTCTTCTAAGTGAAAAATGGCGGGGAAAATTGGCCGACTTGTTTTCGCTTTCCTTTGTAGAATTTCTCAACGAGGGAAATCAAAAAATCTCTTCTTTTATAAATCCCTATCACCCGATAACGGAAATAATCAGCCAGAAAAAAAACCTGGAATTCGGACAGATCTGGTCAGTAAAATCAGATGCCAATATTTTAATTCAGGCTCAGGATTATCCTTTAGTTTTGGAACACAACCAATCGATCCTATGGTTATTTGATATAGCAGATCTCAGAAATCCATTTTTAATAGATTCCGCCTTCCCGGTATTTGCCTATAATTGTCTGCAGTTTATGGTTTCCAGTTCGATAAGTAACTCTTCCCATCAGGCCGGCGATAGATTTAAACTGATGCATGATCAGATAATACTGCCTTCCGGCGACCTTATTCTCTGGAATCAGGAGAGCTATGTTACAAATGAACCCGGTATATATTATTTCAATCAGCAACCTGTTGCGGTAAATCTGGATTATACAGAAAGTTTTTATGAAAAAATAGCTGCTGCAGATCAAGGCAGAATTAAAATTTTAGCTGCAGATTGGGAACAGAACATTCTGCAGTCAAGATACGGTTTTGAGATTTGGAAGATCCTGCTGCTGGCAGTATTATTTCTGTTTATCCTGGAAATGCTACTGGTTAAAAGTGAAGAAAAAAAAT
>LKUH01000501.1 GCA_001412425.1 Candidatus Cloacimonas sp. SDB | reverse complement strand
CTGGACTGGGGTGATGCACCCGATCCCACCTATCCTACCTTGAGTACAAGTAGCGGTGCCAGCCATGTCATAGTGCCTGGTGTTCATATGGGAGCCTCCATTGATGCCGAACCTGATGGACAGCCGGATCCCCTGGCCTTGGGTGATGACAATGACGGCAATGATGATGAAGATGGAGTCATCTTCTCCACCCAGATCATCGGCATGCAGGCCAAGATCATTGTTACGACTTCCGCTGCCGGATATCTGAACGGCTGGTATGATTTCAACTCAGATTTCGACTGGCTGGATACCGGCGAAAATTTCATCAGCGATCACTATCTCAGCGGAGCCGGAAATCACTTTCTTTATTATACCATTCCCGCCTCTGCCGTGGCTGGTAATACTTATGTCCGATTCCGTTTCAGCTCCGCTTCCGGATTAGACTACTACGGTCTGGCAGATGACGGCGAAGTGGAAGATTACAGGGTAGAACTCGTCGATCTGACGGGTGAACACAAGATGCACTTCATTCAATGGCCGGAACTCAGCACACTGGGCATGGATGTTTATGATCTCCAACCCCGTATACTGGCTGATGATTTTCTCTGTACTGCCACCGGTCTCATAGATGAAGTTCATGTCTGGGGCTCCTGGAAGGACGATATCGTTCCGGTTGTACAGCCGATGTTCCGCCTGTCTATCTGGTCCGATCTGCCAATGGACGATCCGGGAAACCCAGATGGCTACAGTCAGCCCCTGGAACTTTTATGGCAGAGAGAATTCCAGCCCGGTGATTACGAAGGGTTCATATTTGCTGAGAATATCGAAGAATGGTGGTACAATCCCAATCCCTGGGAACTTGTCTTCCCCGGAGATTTCACCTGCTTCGAATATGTCTTCTTCATTCCCGATGAGGCCGATGCTTTTGCCCAGGAAGAAGGTGTGATCTACTGGCTGAGCGTGGAGACCCTGCTGTCGGAACCCGGCGAGGAAGAATTCGGCTGGAAAACCTCCTACACCCATTGGAACGATGATGCAGTATGGGGTGATGATGTAATCGTACGTACAGAAAGAGAGGTAGCATGGAATGAACTTATATATCCGGATGGACATCAGATGCATCCCGAATCCCTCGATCTGGCCTTTTACATTAATGGTCGTCTGTCCACACCTACAGGAATTATAATAACCGTCCTGGAAAGTGATACCATCAGGGTTGACTGGGGTGCCGTACCGGGCGCCACATCCTACGATATCTACAGTACCAATGATCCTTATGCGGATTATCCTTCTGGCTGGACCTATGAAGGAACTACAGCAAATAATTTCTGGTTGGAAGAGCCTCCTCTGCCTTCCACCAAAAAATTCTATAAGGTAATTGCCTATTAGGAATTAAGAATTATCTGAATAAAAGTTCAAACCTTGAAAAGGTACGATCGGTATTTTGCCGAGAAGATCTTTTCAAGGTTTTTTATTGACACCAGAATCGCGGATAAGCCTATGCTGACGAAAAAAAGGTGTTGGCATGAAATATATAATTTGCTTAGTATTTTTTACTTTTTCTGTACTGGTCTTAACCGCAGCTAATATTGAGAGGATTTATCAGTTCAAGGAACCTGATTTGTATTCAGCAGATCAATACACTCGTATAGCAGCGGAAGATCAGAATTTTATCACTATTCCTGGTGCTCCTGAGTTACCTTCCCGGCAGGTAAAAATATTACTTCCGCCTTCAGAAGTTGCAATTACGGTAAGCCTGGAATATGGCAACAAACTGAAACTGGCAGACAACATCGAGCTCTATCCGATTCAAACACCATATCCTCTCAGTTTTGAAGGTGAAATCAGTTTTACTGCCAAGAACATGAATATTTATACTTCCGGTCAGAAATATCCGGTTGAAAACATTTCTGAATTCACTACTCAGTATTATCGAGGTTATTCCATTTTTCTGGCTAATATTATACCTTATGAATATCATCCTCTCACGGGTGAATTATTCTATTTCAATTCCGTAACTTTAAAGATTTCCACAGAACAGAGTTATGAAGCCAACCGGGCATATAATAATTTTTACCGATACAGTGATAAAACTGAGGAGCTTGTTAAGAAAATTATTGATAATCCCTCTGAACTTTCACTTTATGAATGGGGCGAAAGCTTCAGGAACGATGTGATAGATTATTACGTAATTACCAGCAGTACCTACAGCGCAGATTTTACAGATTTTGTCGAATTTAAGAAAAGTCAGGGTTATACAACCGCAATAAAACTGACTGATGACATATATTCCGAATATACAGGTATAGATAATGCTGATAAGATCAGGAATTTCATTATTGCTGCCTATCAGAATGAGGGAACCGAATACATTTTACTGGGCGGAGATACCGAGATCATACCGCACCGGGGCTTCTATCTGGCTGCAGGTTCTACCATAGATGATGACCTCCCTTCTGATCTTTATTATTCCGCGCTGGACAGGGTTGGAACCGGTTCCGGACCTGACTGGAATACTGACAATGACAGTTACTGGGGCGAGACTAATGAAGCAGATTATTTTGCTGAAGTTATGCTGGGAAGGATCTCCGCAGATACTCATGCCGAATTTTCCGCAGCTCTGAACAAGCAGATCATGTATCAGAATTCACCCGTTATAAGTGATCTGGAAAAAGCAGTAATGGTGGGAGAAGAACTCAACAACAACCCCCTTACCTGGGGTGCCACTTATAAGGATGAGATCATCAATGGCGGTTACTATAATGGCTACTCCACTACCGGTTTTCCTGGTAATATGACAGTGGACACCCAGTATGAGCGCACCTATGACTGGAGCTGGACGGAATTGAGAGACAAATTCAATAATGGAATGAATCTCATTAATCATCTGGGACATTCCAATACAAATTACAATATGAAATTCTATACCAGCTATGTCACGAACAGCAATCTTACCTCCAATGGCACAAATCATGGTTTTTACATAATCTATTCTCAGGGCTGCTATCCGGCAGCCTTTGATAACCGTAGTTCCAGTGGCAGTTATGGTGCTGATGTTATTGTCGAAGAATTTACCACTATCGAAAACGGCTGTGCGGCTTTCATCGGTAATACGCGTTACGGCTGGTATAATCCCGGGGGCACAAATTCTGGTTCTCAGTATCTAGACCGGCAATTTTTTGATGCTCTTTTTGGTGAAGGCATCACCCAGCTGGCTGCCATGAACGAGGATTCCAGATATGATGGTGCTTCCCAGTGCAATGGCGATCCCTGGTTCCGCTGGGCGTTTTATGAGATCACACTGTTCGGTGATCCCAGTCTGGATGTCTGGACCGCTGTACCGGATGATATTACGGCAGATTTTCCTTCAGCTGTTATGATCGGCGCTACTGAAATTCAGTTTGAGACTGATGCTCCGGGAGCCCGGATAGGTCTTATTCAGGAAAATGAGCTGATCGGCAGAGGCATTGCTGATGAATCCGGAAATTTGCAGTTAGTCCTGTTCAATCCCCTTAGCAGCCAGGAAAATATTCAGGTTTCAATTACAGCACATAATAAGAACAGGCTGACCGGAACAATAGAAGTTACTTCGAACGAACCGTTTATTGTGTATAATTCCTTTCTGATCTCTGATTCTACCGGTAATAGTAACAATGCAGCGGATTATGGTGAAACAATTGACCTTTCGATTGAACTGAGAAATCTGGGAAATCAACCCGCCGATAATGTCAATGCTCTTTTATCTACTACTTCACCCTTTATCTCAATTTCGGATGACACCGAATTTTATGGCGAGATCGCTGCTTTCGGCACCAAAGTTATTGAAAATGGCTATCGCCTGCAGATAAGCGATGATATTCCGGATCAGACACAAATTAACCTGAATCTGGAAATAAGCGGAAGTGACCGCTATACCTGGTATTCAGATTTCACGATGGTTGTAAATGCTCCCGCCTTTCGAGTGAATTCCTGGCAGATTGACGACACTTTTTCCGGAAATGGTAATTCCAGGCTTGATCCCGGCGAAATGGTAGATATCATCCTCGCAACAGAAAATTACGGGAACGCAATCTCTTCTCCTGTTACAGTGGAGCTGACCTGCATGGATGCTGAAATTACTGTCAATACTTCTGCTCAGGAACTGGGAACTTTTGACCCTGCTCAGCTGGAGAATGTTGTTTTCAGCCTAACGGTTGACAGTGAGGCAGCGATTGGAGCTTTAGTTGAACTGCACTATTCCCTTACAGCTGCAAATTATCCCCTGAATACTTCGGAAACTTTTTCGATCGGGCTGGTTGCAGATGATTTCGAGACCGGCAATTTCAGCAGTTTTGACTGGCAGACCGGGGGAAATTCCAATTGGTTCATTACTTCCACTTCTCCCTATGAAGGAAATTACTGCGCACAATCCGGCAATATATCTCATAATCAGAATTCCACCTTATTCCTGGAAGCCGATGTAGCATCAGCAGGATCAATTTCCTTCTTTCATCGGGTTTCCTCAGAAAGCAACTATGATTATCTGAAATTCTATATTGACGACGTGGTTCAGGGACAATGGTCGGGAGAATCAGGCTGGGAAGAATCATCCTATCCTGTAAGTGCAGGTAATCATATTTTTAAATGGTCATATGAAAAAGATGGTTCTGTCCACACGGGTAACGACTGTGCCTGGCTGGATTTTGTTGTATTTCCGGCAATAAACCTGCCGGGTTACCCCGATTTTGCCTGCGATCCAGTGAATTTCTCGGAAACTCTCAGTCCCGATCAGGTATTAACTAGAGCTTTATGGATTTCCAACATAGGTGATAATGATAGTTATTTAAATTATGATATTGTGATAGATTTTTCGTCTGCAGCAAGTCCCATAGCAAAGTTAAATTCAAGGGACAGGAATATTTCCGGTTCAACTTTTGACTCTGATCTGCAGGAATATCTTCCCGATACAAGTTTCGATATCTTATTCACAATTTATAATGCCAGTACCGATAATGAGTGGTTAAGTGCAGCTTCACTCGATTTTCCCGAGAAGGTTATCGTTAACAGTTCAACTGATTTTGTCGTTTCCGACAGGTCTCTTACTACTGACAACAATACGGGAAATGGTGCTCTGATCAGCTGGAATGACAGCGATGGCGGATGGGGTAATGTTCTACCTGGTGAAAGTGCTGAAGCAACGGTAAATGTGACTGTTGAGCCTGATTTCAGTGGAGAAATGATCCTTCACTGGACATTATCCGGTGATATCTGGGGTTCTGAACCTCATACTATTTCCGGACAGATAATCTTACTTCCAGTCTGGTTAGCTGTACAACCCAATAGTGGTTCGGTAGCTGGCGGCAGCAATGCTCAACTGGAAGTTAATTTCAATTCCGGAGGATTAGAGATCGGCACCTACGAAGCTGCGCTCCTGATTTCCCATAATGCCGGAGAACCTGAAACTATTCCGGTAAGTTTGACTGTATCTAATTCGGAAGTAACGATCAGCGGAACGGTAACTCATCTTGAAGCTCCTCTGGAAAATGTTCTGATCTCAGGAATAAATACTACTCCGGACAGTGTAATTACCGCTGCTGATGGATATTATTCCTTTACTGCGGAATATAACACCCTGGTAACATTAACTCCCGAAAAAACCGGTTATAATTTTGAGCCGCAGCTCTTTCACGATAATGTCACAAGCAATACTGTGTTAAATTTCAGTGCAGCCGAATGGGTGCCTGAGCAACCGCAAAATGGATTACCGCAGGATTCAGATGTTCCTTTGAATGTTGCAGAAATAAGCTGGGATCCTGCAGCCGGCAGTGTACCGGTTTCCTACTATGAAATTTTAATGTCCGTTCATTCAGATTACTCCGAACCTCTGATCGATGCTAATACTTCAGAAACTTCCTACTCTCTGGAACTTCTGGACCTAAACAATGATGAAGAATATTTTGTGGCTGTAACTGCCTATTACCAGGTTCCAGACCGGGGGTCAAGTCCGGCTCTGGAATGGAGTTTTACTACCGAGCAGCTCATGCTTCCTGTAAGTGGAATTATAACTACTTCCCAACAGCCTTTAGAGAATGTGGAAATTACAGGAATAAATACTGAGCCAGCTGTTACTTTTACCGATGAAGACGGCTTCTACACCTTCATAGCAGCTCTGGGCAGTAATGTAACCCTAATTCCGGAAAAAACAGGATACGATTTTGATCCAGTTCAGTATCAGGAAATCATCTCAGACACTATGACGGTCAATTTTATTGCTGTGGAATGGGATCCCAACCAGCCGCAGAACGGATTGCCCACGGGTGAAAATGTACCTCTGGATGTTGCTGAAATCTCCTGGAGTGCACCTTCCGGAGATGTTATAACTTCCTATTATAATATTACATTATCTACCAATCCGGATTATTCAAATCCTCTGCTGAACACTTCCACAATAAATACTCATTATTCTCTTGCAGAGTTAGAGCTGGAATATTCGCAGGAATATTTTGTTGCGGTTGTTGCGCATTACGAAGCTCCCGCCCGGGGAGACAGCCCGGCTCTGGAGTGGTCTTTCATAACCGTCCCTCATATTGTGAATATTAGTGGATATATTAACAGAGGTCTAACCCCGGTTATGGGAGTTGCAGTTAATGACACAGTATTTACGGACGAAACCGGATTCTATTCTTTTTATGTTCCTTATGCAGATGATGTCGTGCTTATACCGGAATTGATCAATTATATCTTCAATCCCGAAACCGTTGTTTTCAACAATGTTCAAACGGATATACAGCAGGATTTCAGTGCGATCAAACTTGCTCCTGCCACCCCTGAATTCATCAATTACGAATTGACTGACACTACAATTCTGTTGAGCTGGGAACAGGTGCCCGGTGCCACAGCTTACCGCATCTACAGTTCAGATAATCCCTATTCAGGTTTCAGTATTGAAGCAACAGTATCTTCAACTACCTGGTCCGGGACCAGAAGCGGAAATAAAAGGTTTTATAGAATTACAGCAGTGAATTGATAAATTTACAATCATTTACGATGTTTCCATTCTCAAGCAGTGGGAAAATATGATCACTGAAAATATCAGTAAATACAAAGCGCTGCACTTTGCTTTCAAAGCGGACTGTGATGGTTTGGGTCTCTCCTTCGATACGTCTTCGGCTTTGCCGAAGCCTACTCAGGATGACAA
>LKUH01000500.1 GCA_001412425.1 Candidatus Cloacimonas sp. SDB | reverse complement strand
ATTTTTTTATAGAAGCTTTCTATCTGGAACCTGTAATGGGGGAAGGTATCTCCGGTCTGGCTATTAATAGAGATTTCTACGATCTGGCCAGAAAATTGACAACTGATCATGGTTCAATATTGATAGTTGATTCTATCCAGGCTGCTTTAAGGGTATATGGTACACTCAGCATTGTAGATTACCCCGGTTTTGAAGATTGTCTCCCGCCAGACTGTGAAACTTATTCCAAAGCACTTAACGCCGGGCAATATCCTTTATCAGTACTAGCTTTAGCTCAAGATTTTGCTGATATCTATGTGCCTGGTGTTTATGGAAATACCATGACAACTAACCCCAGAGCACTGGAGGTTGGATGCATTGTACTGGATTCTCTTAATCCCGAAATTCGCAAAAATATAATTGAAAAAGGTGCTGAATTCAAATTTAAGCTTGAAATTCTTGCTCAGGAATTTCCAGAGGCAATTGAAAAAGTTACGGGTACAGGACTTATTATAAATGCTGAAATGAATAAGAAAAAATATAAAGTTGTTGCTACTGAAGGATTCGAATATTATCTGCGTGCCCATGGAATAAATATGATCCATGGCGGAGATAATGGTTTAAGATTTACTCCCCATTTTGCCATTTCCAGTCCCGAAATCGATCTCATAATTGCGATTATTCGCCAGGGTATAATAGAACTTTCGGAATAATTATTTACTTTCTATTTCTTTTGCTTTGAAAAAAACGCTTCATCAGATCTTTGCATTCTTCTGCCAGTATTCCGGACTTCAATTCTGGACTGTGATTGAGATTCTTATCCCGTATTACATTGTAAACCGAACCGACAGCACCTGCTTTTAAATCATAGGCTCCAAATACAAGCCTGCCTAACCTGCTCCAGATAAGCATTCCGGAACACATAATACATGGTTCTATGGTTACATACAACGTATAGTCGTAGAGAAATTTTAATCCGGATTTATGAGCTTTATCAAGGATCAATTTCTCAGCATGCGCCGTAGGATCACTGGTTTGATTTGTTAGATTATGGCTGGAAAAGATTAGCTTGTTATTTTTGACCAGAGCAGCACCGATCGGCACCTCATCTTCCTGAAGTGCCGATCGAGCCTCCTTCAACGCTTGCTCCATCCAATATTCATCTGAGAATATTTCAGCCACTTGTAACTTATTCAATACTTTTCAAAAATTTGTAATAATCGCTGTCCGTTGTCATTATTAAAGTATTTTTATTATCAATAGTTGTTTTATAGGTTTCCAGCGTTTTAAGGAATTCAAAAAATCCTACGTCCTTGTTGTAAGCTTTGGCATAAATATTTATAGCTTCAGCATCTGCAGTACCCTTGATTTCCTGAGCCCTTTTATAGGCCTGAGATTGAATCTGATCAAGTTCACGTTGCATCTTTCCCAGGATCTCAGCCGATTTACCCTGTCCCTCAGAACGATATTTTGCCGCTATTCTCTGACGCTCGGAAATCATTCGATCAAAGACTTTTGAACGCACCTCTTCATTATAATTTATCCTTTTAATCTGAACATCTATCAGTTTAATACCATATTCTGATATAAGAGGTGCTGCCAGATTGAATATCTGATCTGCCACAGCACTTCGTCCCGTTTCAATAAATTCTGTAACCAGATCTTCATTAGCTATAGCCATATATTCTTCAGTAAATTTATATTCGCGGTTGGTATTTCTTACTATTTCAATCAACTTATTAGAACTTATAACATCTCTGGTAATACCACTGATTATATCATCAAGTCGGCCATGAGCAAAAGTTTCACTTCTTGTTGTCTCATAAAATTTCAGGGGATCATCAATCTGCCAGCGAGAAAATATATCTATCCAGATATAGCGTTTATCAGCAGTAGGAATCTGTTTAGGATCGCCGTCCCATTCTAATTTTCTTTTTTC
>LKUH01000499.1 GCA_001412425.1 Candidatus Cloacimonas sp. SDB | reverse complement strand
CATAATTGTAATTGCTGCCTTTGTACAGTTAACTGAGATGATTGTGGAAAGATTCTCACCTTTGCTGTATTATTCTTTGGGAATTTTTCTGCCTCTCATCACTGTTAACTGTGCGATATTGGGAGTTTCACTTTTTATGGTCATCCGGGATTATTCGTTTATTCAGGCTGTTGCTTATGGCGCAGGAAGTGGTCTCGGTTGGTTGCTGGCAATAATGGCATTAGCAGGTATCAGACAAAAGGTGAAATCAAAATTTATTCCCAGCGGCCTGCAAGGAGCAGGAATTAGCCTGATAATAACCGGAATTATGGCTATTGGATTTGTCGGCTTCTCAGGAATAGTAGTGATTCAATAGTGGGGATTTTATGCTGATAATTGTTTTAAATACAGTTCTTATCGTATCAGGAATTGCCGGATTTCTGGCTTTATTGCTGGTTATTGCAGATTATTTTTTTGCCAATTACGGTGAATGTAAGATCACAATCAATGGGAAGAAAGAACTGGTCATTAACGGAGGCGATTCTCTTCTAACTGCTTTAAATCAAAATAAGATCTATTTACCATCTGCCTGCGGAGGCCGGGGAAGCTGCGGATTCTGCAAATGCAAAGTCAATCAGGGCGGGGGTCCCTTGCTTCCGACAGAAAGGCCTTTCCTTACCAAAGAAGAAATTGATCAAGACATCAGACTTTCCTGTCAGATCAAAGTTAAAGAAGATATTTTTATAGATATTCCAGAAGCGATTTTCAATATTAAAAACTTCAGAGCTAAAGTTATCAGGATCAAAGATTTGACCTATGATATTAAAGAAATTAAACTTGAACTTTTGGAACCGGCAGAAATTGATTTCAAAGCAGGGCAATATGTTCAGCTTATATCACCAAAGTATGGAAAAGTAAAACAATCGGTCTCTAGAGCTTATTCCATTTCCAGCAGTCCTGATAATAAAAACTCTATAGAATTGATTATCAAGCGGGTTCCGGATGGTATCTGCACTACCTGGGTTCATGATTATTTGAAAGAAGAAGATGAAGTTAATTTTACCGGCCCATTTGGAGATTTCTTTATCCGCGATACCAAAGCAGATATGATCTTTGTGGCAGGTGGTTCGGGTAAGGCTCCCATAAAATCAATGATCGAATATATGGAGAAACGAAAGGTAAATCGCAGAATGGGTTATTTTTTTGGGGCACGAAATAGTAAAGAGCTTTATTACACAGAGTATTTCCGGGAATTTGAACAAAAATTACCTTCCTTCCAATATTTTCCAGTACTTTCTCAGCCTGCGGAAGCTTGTGAATGGGATGGCAGGTGTGGTTATGTTATGCCTTTTTTTGATGAGTTCATTAAAGATCCGGAAAACACGGAAGCTTATCTTTGCGGCAGCCCGGGCATGATCTCTGCAGTGGTTAAAAATCTGAAAGAAAAAGGTATTAAAGCAGAGAATATCTATTACGACAGTTTTGCTTAAGAGGTTTGTATGAAAGAAACACCAAAAGAACTGAAGATTCATCAAAATTTAATGTCAGGAACTATGTCTATTGACGGTTTTCTGGGAAATGATGAACGTCATTTCCACGAAATCATCGAAGCAGATCGTAATGAGTTGAAACTGCTTGATATCTCAACGGATGAAATAGCGGATAGATTGGAATATTTCACCGATAAAGCTTTTGAAAGTTATGACGGACCAGTTATCATCGATAAAAAATATAAAGTGTTCTATGATTCTTTTCGAGGGAAAATTTTATGTCCCTTCGATCATCCCGGCGTCTATCGTAAAGGTTCTATTACTTTGAAAAATCTGCAGAATGATCTGGAAGTCTGCTGGACTCCTCTTAATATTCATCTGATAAGAGAACATTGTTTTTTTGAGGGGAAAGGATCAACTCATCGCCTGGAACCTACAATACTTTCAAAAGTGCTTTTCTAGTGTTTTGTTGTGTAAAAAAGGAATTATGAGAAGTTATTTAATATTTATACTTGTAACTGGTTTTTTCTTTTCCCTGTCCGCTCAGGATCTAAGCAATAAAAAGAAACAGCTGGAAGAACTGCAGGAAGCAATTAAAAGACAGAATGAAATTATTGAAGAAAAGGAAAAAGAAAAAACCGATACAATCGGCAATCTGGAAATAAAAAGGCTGAAAAAGCAGGAAATTGACAGCAAAATTCAAAGATTAAGTGATTCGGAGAAAAAGGTTCAACAGAAATTGAATGAGACCATTTTAAAAATAGATAGGGTTGAATTGGATCTGCTGAATTTGTACCTGAGCTGTGAAAAAGAATTCAAAGATCTTATGCTGCTACATTACAATGTTGATAACGATGCTGATAATGAAATAGGAAAAGAATATTTATCAATTATTTTAAATCACACTTTAGATGAAATTTATTCAACTCAGGAAACCAAGGATTTTCTGGAAATAGATAAAAAAGATAAACGCTATTATTTTGCTAACGTAATTTCAGAAAAAGAAAGCAGTAAAAAAAAGAAAACAGAATTTGAATCGGAGATATCTTATATTCAGGAAGACTTGTCGAGACTGGAAGCAGAAAAAAAAGAATTGGAAGAAAGAAAGATCAGACTGGAAGAAGAAGCCGCTGCACTGGATGAATTAATTGCAAAACTTCAATCCGAATTGACAGTTGATTACTTCTCCTATGAGTTTTCCAGTCCCAGACTTAATTGGCCGGTAGAGGGAGAAATTATTAGATCTTTCGGCGAACATAAAAGTGAAGAATATAAAGTGTCTCTTATGAATCATGGAATTGATATTGCAGTTAATGAAGGGACAGCCGTTAAAGCAATTGATGCCGGAGTTGTAGCATTTGCCGAATGGTACAGCGGCTCAGGGAAACTGGTCATTCTCAATCATCAGAATGGCTATTATTCGTTATATTCTCATAATAGTAATTTACTTGTATCAAAAGGCGATAGAATTAATAAAGACCAGGCTATCGCTCTATCAGGCAAAACAGGTTCAACAGATATTCCCTGCCTTCATTTTGAGATCCGTAAACACGGCGATCCAGTTGATCCACTGGATTTTCTAAAATAATGTTAATCTTCAATTCTTGCAATGATTTAAAACTTAAAGAATTCTTACAAAAAAATCATAATTTCACCTTTCTTCATTTTACCGGTAAGATGTTGGGAATCGGCGCTCCTTATAATAGTATCAAATCCATTAATAAAATAAATCAACTGAAAAAAAGAAAAAGCTCCAAGGGTTATATAATTTTAATGCCGCAGAAAAAATGGCTGCAAGACTTCGGACTGGAAGTTAACAAAACACAAAGAAGACTGATACAGCAATACTGGCCTGGTGATCTGACAATCTTATTTAAAGATGGGGAAAACAGGTTTCAACCTGTGTCTCTGGACAAAAAAGTAGCCGTGAGAGTACCAACAAATTTCCAGCTGAGAAAATTTATTGAAATTATCGGCATTCCTATTATAAGTACAAGTATTAATGAATCAGGACAAAATCCTGTTACCGATATTGCTGAGATTGAATCTGGATTCAATAACTGGTTCGATTTTATGCTGCTTCCCAAAGAACTTCAAACAACGGGTACAGAAAGTTCCTCAATTGTTGATTGTACTGATAACGAAATTAATGTTCTCAGAGAAGGAATGATATCCAGAGATGATTTACTAACCGCTATAAAGAACCCATTGATCTTATTTATCTGCACTGGTAATATCTGTAGAAGTCCTTTAGCTGAATTCTATGCCAGAACTTTGATAAAACAGCAGAATCTTCCCTTTAGAACAAAATCTGCAGGTTTCCTTGGAACTGGTCATAAAATTTCACAAAATTCAGAGATACTTTTAAACGAAATAAATATCAATGCCCAAAATCATAGATCTACTATGCTTAATGAAGAAGTACTTGATAATAGTTGGTTAATATTGACTATGGAAGAAAGGCATAAGCTGGAAATTTTGAAATATAAACCTGAGGCCGAGAATAAGGTATTCACTTTATCGGAATATTGCGGTAAAAATTATTGTGAAAATTCAAATGATATATCCGATCCTTATGGAAGTGATCTTGCCAGCTACAAAAAAACTTTTGATCTGATTAAAATAAGAGTAGAATGTTTAATCAAAAAAATTAGCCAGGAGGTATAGTGAAAATGAATTTTATCTGGTCTGGATTATTTTGGGGAGTAATACTGGTCTTGTTCGGTTTGTCCATAATTATAAGGCATACTCTGAATATTGATATTCCCATCTTTAAAATTGTGTTTGCCCTGATTTTGATTTACTTTGGAGTGAAGTTGCTAATCGGTACATCCAACAAGAACAAGGATACAATTATTTTCAATAAAACTCGCATAAATGCAACATCCAAGAATGATGAATACAATATAATTTTTGGTTCCGGAGAAATAGACCTGCAAAATATTGAAACACTGCAGAGCAATATGAATAAGGAAATCAATGTTGTTTTCGGCTCAGGAAGGCTTTATTTACCTAAAAATGTTCCTGTAGTTGTAAAAGTGGAAACAGTATTCGGAGAGAGTAAACTGCCGGATGGAAAAACAGATTTTTTTGGTGATTATATTTATAGGAATAATGCTGATCCTGTTAATGAAAATGTTCTGTATCTGGAAGTTAATGTTATTTTCGGCAGTATGGTTATTGAAGGCTAATGCATCAGAAACTGCAGAATTACATTACCTGGCTGCTTGATGAGTTAACTGCTAAAGATATTACTCTTATTGACACCAAAAATATTCCCTACGGGCAGCAATTGAAATTGTCAAATCACAGGTCAGAGATTTCAATAAACATTTATTATTCCAAATCTAAAGGTATTTCAGTTGTTCTGGGAGGGAATAAAAAAAGTGATCTGTATAACGAAATTTCTCAGATCACGGGCATAAGGCAGGTTACTGACAACATTAATCATAAATGGAAAAGATGGGTTGGAACAGATGAATCTGGTAAAGGAGATTTTTTTGGACCCTTAGTTGTATGTGGATTTGTCATGGAAAAAAAATTGCAGGATAAATTCAGGGAAATGGGGATTATGGACTCAAAAAAAATATCCGCTGCAAAAATAACTGAATTTGCTGCATATCTATATCGTCATTATAAAAAAAATATTGAAATTGTTATATTGAATCCTGCAAAATATAATGAACTTTATACAAAATTCCGGGATCAGAATCGGAAACTGAATGAATTACTGGCCTGGATGCATGGGCGGGTAATTTTGAATTTGAAAAAACGGGAAGTTTTTGAAGGAGCTTTAATCGATAAATTTGCCAGCGAAAGAACTTTAAAAGAATCACTTAAAGAACTAAATAAAATTTCTCTTATTCAGAGAGTAAGAGCTGAAGATGATATGGCTGTAGCCTGTGCCTCCATTATTGCACGGGATAAATTCACTCAAGCGATAGATGAACTCTCTGATAAATATAAGATGAAATTTCCCAAGGGCGCTTCCCAAAATGTTATTGAAGCAGCTAAAAAATTCTCTGTAGAGTATGGCAAAGACAGGCTTCGAGAAGTTGCAAAAATCCATTTTAAAACCTGGGACAGTATATAGGAATTAATATGATAATAAAAATCAATAATTGTTATCCTAAAATTGGAAAAAATACCTGGATATCCGAAACTTCTACGATCATTGGAGACGTTGAGATCGGAAATGATTGTTCTATCTGGTTCGGTGCAGTAATTCGTGGTGATATTCATTTTATCAGAATTGGCAATAGAACAAATATTCAGGATTTATGTGTGATCCATGTAACTGCTGAAGAAAAAACGGATTCATTCAGCAGTTTCCCAGTTGTAATTGGTAATGATGTAACTATAGGACATAAAGCAATGATACATGGATGCACCATTTCGGATGCTTGCCTAATCGGTATGAATGCTATCCTGCAAGATGGTTGTAAAATAGGCAGTGAATCAATTGTAGGAGCAGGATCCCTGGTGACAAAAAACTGCAAGTTTCCCCCTCGAAGCATGATTTTTGGTTCACCTGCTAAATTAATCAGGGAACTGACTGACCAAGAGATTGCCTTTATTTATGAATCTTCTGAACACTATATAGATTACATGAATATGTATAAATAATGAAAACTCTTGTTTTAGATCCCATGCCAGATAGATTCTGGTCACTTATAAAAGAAAGACACCTCGAAAAATATTTCACTTCAGATCAAAATAATAGTAATATAGAGATCATTATTATTAGAACTAAAACTTTCCTCTCCAGTAAATATCTGGAAAAGTATTCAGAATTGAAATTGATCATCAGAGCGGGAAGTGGATTTGATAATATCGATTTGCAAGAAACTATAAAAAGGGAAATTATTGTTTGCACAACACCGGATTCCAATGCGCAGGCTGCATTCGAACATACCATATCATTGATATTATCTTTAATTAAACAACATCTTACTGGGAAAAATCAAATCCTGAAAGGCAAATGGAAGGATGGACTGAAACCTTGCTGGGAAATTACCGATATCAAAGCTTTGATCGTGGGTGTAGGTAGAATAGGTAGTAAAGTAGGAAAATTTTTGCAGACAATGGGGGCTGAAGTGAAAGGAGTAGATCCCTTCTTGACCCCCAGTGAGTGGGAGCAGCGAAAAATTATAGAAACAGATTATGTTACTGGAATCAGATGGTGCAATTTAATAACTTATCATTGTCCCTTGTATAATCAGACCAGAGATTATTTTTCAAAAAAAACCTTAGATGAAATTGCTGATTCGATCTGGTTGATAAATACGGCCAGAGGTGGCATTTTAAATGAAGATGCTGTTAAAGCAGGTTTGAGAGCAGGTAAAATACTTGGATTGGGAATAGATGTGTTTGCAAAAGAACCAGTTCCCACACGGGATTATTTTTTTAAAGATAATGTTTTAATAACTCCTCACATTGGTGCACATACACAAAATGCTAAAAACAGATTAATTTTGGATACACTTGAAGTATGGTCAGAATTCGTTTTTAATAATAAAATTATTAATCAAATTGATTATAATTTCATATAAAAACATTACTCTAAAATATTATATTGCAGTAAATTACAAATTTTAGTCTTAGTTTGGTAATAGTTTTATCCAGGCATCAATAATTTTTTTATTATTTTTCATTTTTTTGTATTGACATAAAAAGGGGTTAAATCAGTTTTGCCGGACCTCAGCAGCAAGAGGTTATTTTTTGTTCATTACCAGTATAAAAACGATAGATGTGTATAGTGAGTGAGAGAAGCCAGAGATAATAATAACGAAGAGTTTGATCCTGGCTCAGGACGAACGCTGGCGGCGTG
>LKUH01000498.1 GCA_001412425.1 Candidatus Cloacimonas sp. SDB | reverse complement strand
CGACTTTTTGGGGCAGAAGGGAAAAAAATATTTGCATTATATCCACAACCGGTTACCACAATCTTTGCTCCGGGTATCTTGTACTGCTTCTGGACAGATTTTTTCTGAAAATCATTCAGGGTCAGAACAAGGTCAACATTTCTACAGTTTTCAATAACTCTTGCTTTAAGGTTGGAAGTTTCTGCCAACTGTCTCAAACCCGTTCCGTGGCAGATTGCAATTACAGGTATATCGCCTGCCAGTTTTCTGGTTAGAGAAGTGAGAAGCCAGAGATGGTGCGCAAAGATCAGATCAGGCTTAAACTGATCCAGAGCCGTAATGATCCTGTCAGTAAAGGCATCATGCCATTTTATGGTCATTTCAGGATCCATTTCACTATATTTCGTGCTGGGATAGGGCATAACATCACTCATACCTACAACAGGAAAAGGTAGTTCTTCTGTATCGAAATGAACCAGATAATGATATCGCTCTTCAATTTTGGGAAAAAAGAAATCGTCCTTTGCAGAAATTCCAGCAATTACTGCTTGAGAATAATTGTTTTTTGCCGCCTGCTCAATTATTGAATTAAGAAAAATTCCACTACCGGTTTTACCAGGCTTTTGTGCTATAACATGCAGTATCCTTTTCATGATGTTTTAATAATTGATATGAATATTCAATTTTGATTTAAATTGATTCAGCCATTCATGATATCTTTCATTTTGTACCTGGGATTTGAATTCTTCTTTCTGGGTTTCAAATACCTTGCGTGAGATCATTTCCAGCCGATCGATCCGGTAGAAAAAAAGCTTATTTTCAGCCAAAGAAAGCACCGGACTACAGTAACCTTCTGCTCTATCGACGATATCATACAGGATCAACTGGCTGTATTCTGACCCAAATATATCACTGTCCAGGCCAACATTTTCAGCAGATTTCCAGCCTCCCAGAAAGAAAAAGAGAGAATCAGGATCGCGACCCTGCAACATCTGCTCTCTTAAAACATTTAAATAATTTTTCGCAGTTTGCAGTTTTTCCTTAGCTTTAAAAATTTCGATGATTTTAGGTAAGGCCTGCTCGTAATCCAGTTGTCTGGCAGACCTTTTATTTAATTGGAAAACAACAGCATACCCCGTTATTGTCTGATAGATTGAGCTGTATTTTTCATTCTGCCAAAGCCGCAGAAGATCCAGTTTGTGTTCGTTCAGATAACCCAGTACCTCATACTCCTCATCTGCGTCCTGATAAGGTGTTTTAAAGAGTTGTCCGTATCTGTCATATTTGAAACACTGGGCATAATATCTGGTTGAATCAAAAACAATTTTAGCGTAGGAGCGAGCTATGAGATCAGCTTTTTCCAACTGGAATTTATATTTGATTTCATTATATACATCTTCAAACTTTCTTAAACCTTCATTGAAACTGTTCAATTTAAGGAAAACCAGCCAGCCATTGTTATAGAAGATGGGGAATGAAATTGCCTGATCTCTGGTTTCGAATAAGATCTTAAAGATCTCTTTAGGAAGTTCAGTTTCGGGAATTAACTGTTTAGCAGGTAAAGGTTCAGCAAGATTAAAGCAGAATTTCAAAATATCAAAATCAGCTCCCTTTACTGCATAATCTCTTATCATGTGAGCTGTAGCTTGATCTTTTACATAAATGTAATCGTAGGCAACAGCTTTACCTCGATAATAATTGTTGATATTATTCAAATAAAAATTATAGATCTGCAGACTGTCTACCTGGATGGAATCTGTGATTGCGGGAAAATGTATTCCACCCAGCTGAAGGCTGTCCGGTGTAACAAAGTCCTTTTTATAATTGTGATAAAACTCCTGGTATTCGGTAGAATCGACCTCAATAATACTTTCAACTTCAGTGAATTGATCTTCTATATCTTTATAATTTGGGATGTACTCGGGAAAATAGGAAAGCAAATTATAGAAATACAAATCGTTCCCCGACTTTACAGTACCGAAATTGATGGAATTATCGAGTCTTTTAAAAATCAAATCATTAAGAGTATTTAGGTTTTTGAATTTATCCAGGTAAATTATTTCTGTTGCTTTAGAGAGCTCAAATCTATTGAGGTAATGCTGAAATTTAGGGTGATCATTTCTATATCTGGTCAAAGATTCGATCAGTTCCTGCTGCTCAAATTCATTCTTGAATTTACGGAAGAGACCGTATTTGGGAATCTCGATTATTTCAACCACGGCAACGGAAATTATGAATTCTTCGATATTTGCGAAAAAGTATTTTCTGAATTCTTCACTGAACCGGTTATTCCGGTAGTATTTGAGATAAGATTCCCAGATTTTTTCTGGTATTTCGCTCAGTGCTTGCTTTCTGGGAGGCTGTTTATCCACCACTCTGAATAATAAATATCCGATTTCTGTTTCAAAAGGTTCGGAAAAACGATCATTACTCCTTATAAAGGCATTATAAATAACTTCCTGAGGTAATTTTCCAGCTCTGTCATCAATTGCCAGAAAGCCGGTTTCAAAGATCTGATAATCTATCGCCTGATTCAATTCCAGTTTTAATCTGGTTTTTTCTGCTTCTTGGGCAGCTTTGTTTTTCATTTCCCGCAGTAATATAGCCTGCTTTAAACTGTCTATTTGAATTTCAGTGTAAGTGGAATCGGAATTGAATATTGCTTCATCCATAAGATTAAGGTAGTTGCTGGCAGAGTCATGAAAATCAGAATAAGGTATCACGATCAATTCCAATTTCACTTTTTCTGCTGTCTTAAATTTATCTCGATTTTTATAGTAGTATTCAAGTGCATTTTGGAAATTAAGGTCTTCCGTAACCGCTGCCAGATCTATATCAACAATAGTATAGCTCAGGTCAATCTCAGCATTTTTAAGAACAAATTCAGTATAAAGTGATTCATCGGTGAGATTGAATGATGAGAAGAGGACTGATTTAACTTTATTGATCAGGATTTCTTTTTCCATTTCCTGCAGAATTGTATTTCCCATTTCTGTTAATTTAAATTGCAGGTATTTCTGTCTGTCGAAGACTCCTTCCGTCCTGAAGCGGGGATGATCTCCCAGATGATTGATAAAAAATGAATCCAACTCTAATTCATCAACCGTTATGTTGTTCTGTTCTGCATAGATGAACAATATCTCGTTTTCAATTAAATTGTTCAGTGCCAGTTCTCTGATCTGAGAGTAAGTAAGATCAGTTTCATTTTCCAGGTCAGCCATTTCTTCAGTAAGCTGATCGTAGATTATTTCTCTGTGTTCAACCGTAGCTATTGGTATTCCAGCAAGAGACAGGGGTAACAGGAGCAATAATATTAAAGTATATTTCAGATTTAACATTTTCTTACCTTTATAATTTTTTCCTATAAATTTAACAAGCAACGAGAAAGCAAGATATTTTAGGATAACAGGGCAATTATAATAATAGCCAGGACGAATAAGATAATGAAGATCAGAAAGATTAATCCACCACCTGATAATCTTAATTGGGTTCCGCATTTCGGGCATCTGAGTGCTTTACTGCTCACCAGTTTACCACAGTTTCTACATTTGATCTGTTTCATGAATTATCCTTTTTTAATCTGAATCTGATCCGATAAAGTGTTAATTTTCTGCAAGATCTGATTGTAGAGAATTGACAGTGAAATGGAAAAAGGTACATTCCGTTTGGCATGTTGAATAATTGTATAAGCTTCCATTATCATGTTGTGAGACAGGTAGATCTGAATAAGTTCCATATACGTTGTAGCCGAAGCAGGGGACAGTTTTACACTTTTCAGAAGATTGCTGATGGCTTTATCGGTTTTACCGATTTTTTCGCATACTAAACCATAATTCCTGTAAAACTGGTAATTATTGATTTTCATCTTCTCAGCTTTTTGCAATTCTACGTAAGACTTCAGCCATTTCCCTTTATGGTAATAGGCAAGCCCTTTTAGATAAAAAAGATCAACATTTTTGCCAAATCGGATTTCTGCCTTGTCCAGAAAATCAATAGCCTCATCGAATTGTTTTTGAGCAAAATACAATTCCGCCAGAAATATATAGGGTGTTTCCGAAAAAGAGTGATTTTCCAGCAGATTCTTGATGATCTTAATACTGCCGTTAAAATCCCCTATCTTCGATAAGGCATATGCTTTATTATAGGAAATTTCGGGCAGTTCAAGTTTAGATTTATTATAATAATCGAGAGCCAGGATATACTCTTTGATAAATAAAAAACAATTTCCGAGCTTCAGATATATGAAAGGATCCTGATCCTCGATTTCTAAAATATCCTGATAAACCTTGATGGCTTTTACATATAGTTTCTGTTTCATATAAAGATCTGCCAGTTCCTCTTTCAGCCTGACGTCTTCCTGGAATTTTTTAATACTTTCCAGTAGCAGGTTTCTTACTTTCAACCATTGGCTGTCTTTATTGTATTTAACCTGCAAGAGAATATTTTCGATTTTATCCATAGTATAATTGTTTAACCTTGTTCAAATTTTCTTCCAGATCCGGGTTGCGAAATATATAATCTCTAATTCTGGAACCTCCTTTTAAACCTTTAGTGTAGTAAGCAAAATGCGTCCTCATCTCTTTTAAAGCCTGCTCTTCCGTTTTTTCGCTGCTGGCTAATCTGCAATGTTCTGCAATAATCTCAAACTTCTTGCGCTGCTCCAATTCCCGATAGGAACCGTAACTGAGATAGTCCTTAATTTCCTGAAAGATCCAGGGTCTGCCTATTGCACCTCTTCCTATCATTATGGAATCACAGCCTGTAGTTTCAAACAGTTCTATCGCGTCTTCCGGTGACCTTACATCTCCGTTTCCAATTAAGGGGATGGAAAGTCTGGACTTTAATTCAGCAATCAGTTTCCAATTACTTTTTCCTGAATACATCTGTGATCTGGTTCGAGCGTGAAAGATGATGATGTCAGCTCCAGCTTCTTCCAGTTTCAAGGCAAACTCAATGGCATTTACACTGAAGATATCCCATCCCGATCGTATTTTTACAGATAAAGGTATGGCATCTGATAAATGTTCTCTGATTTTCCTGATAATTAAAACAGCCTTAGCAGGATCTTTCATTAAAGCTGAACCTGCACCTTTCTTAATTACTTTTTTCACCGGACAGCCCATGTTGAAATCCAGGAAATCCGGTTTAAGATTTTCAACTACTTCCAGAGCTTTTACAATGATCTCTGAATCGGAACCGAAAAGCTGTATTCCGAAAGGTCTTTGCTCTTCAGTGAAACGGGCATATTTCAGACTGGCTTCGGGACGCAGCAATAATCCGTCTGCACTCACCATTTCGCTAACAACAACATCTGCACCGCAATTCTTACAGATCGTTCTGAAGCTCTTGTCAGTTATTCCGGCTAAAGGAGCGAGCCAGATCTTTTTTGCAGTAATCTCAGACAAATCCATCATATTATACCTTTGAATTGAGAAAATGATAAACAGCTATTGCAGTTGCTACAGCTGCGTTCAATGATTCTATGCCATTTTTTAAGGGAATCATTACGGTATCATCAACCATATTCATAATCGCAGTATCAATTCCATCCGCTTCTGAACCAATTATAAGTATAATGTTTTCTTTGGGTCGGGGATAATCGAAAATATTATTTGCTCCTTTCACATCGGCGGCTATTAATTTAGCTTTCTGATTTTTTAGCCAGTCATAGTCTTGATATTCAATGGGAAAAGTAAAAACAGATCCCATGGCAGCCCTGATAACTTTGGCATTATAAATATCACAACATTGGGGCGAAAGAACAAGTCCGGAAACTCCGGCAGCCTCACAAGTCCTGATGATAGTTCCCAGGTTACCTGGTTCACTGATATTATCCAGGTACACAATGAAATTAAAATTATTGATTGGAATGTTTTTCCTGGCGACCAATGCTGCTATGTTCTGGGGATTTTTTGTGCTGGTGATCTTTTGAAACTGTTGTGGTTGTAATATGAAAGTTTTATCAGCATCAATCAGCAGATTTCTGTAGGATTCCGAAATATAAAGCTCAATTAACCTTGTGTTGCGTGCTGTTAGATGTTTAATTGTTCTCAGACCTTCAACCAGTACCACATTACTCAGGCTACGGTACTTTTTCTGTTTCAGTTTAGAAATTTGTTTCAGATGCTGATTAGAGATTGTTTCCATTTGTTTTATAGATCTTTTTGATCTCATTAATATTGATTCCGTCTATCTGTTGCGGACTGAGGAATTTCTTGGCGTATTTTAAGTAATAGCCGGTATCCAGGATCAAGTCCATCAATCTGGAATCGATTTCTTTATTTTTAACTTTATTTGCTAGAATTGTGAGAGTGATAGAAAGCGTTTTTCCTGTTTTATAAGGTCTATCCTGAGCTGTTAAAGATTCAAAAATATCAGAAATGGCAATGATCCTTGATTTCAGAGGTAATTTTTCCGCTTTTAAATGAAAAGGATACCCGGATCCATTCAAATTTTCATGATGTGTTGCAGCATAAAAAGGAACATTTTTATATTTTGCGGGGAAATTAAGTTTGGAAAGAATGTTATGAGTAACCAGCACGTGTTCTTTCATAATCTCGCTCTGTTCGGGAGAAAGTGTTCCGATTGGAATCTGAAGATGCTCTTTTTCCTCCGAATTCAGTAATCTGTATTCTTTGTTGGAAATTGTGTAAATAAATGAATAAATATCTTCAATCCTGGAAATATCCTGAGCTTTTATCTGATTCTCTTCTTTATTGATCTTCTTGATGAACTTCCAGTCTGAGTCAAGCTTCCGTAAAAGTTTTACAATCTCCTGCTTTTCACTTTCCAGATCTTTATAATTCAATTCATTCAACAATATATCCTTAATAAAAAGGTAACGCATTTCGACAAATTTTATGCAATCGATAATATTTTCCAACCTGCTTGATTTATCCATAATATGGCTGGGAGTAGTAATCTTACCAAGATCGTGCATCCAGCTGGCGTATTGAAGTTCTTTCAATTCGTCTTCTGAAAAGTCAATTTCTGAAAATGTACCTTTGTCTTTCTGAATCTCTTCAGCCAGATCCCGGGTGATTTCCGCCACTCTGGAAATGTGACCGCCGGTATATTTCGATTTTTTATCAATAGTTACAGCTATTGCCTTGATGAACTGATCCAGTAAATTTTCAAGTTCAGAGATCAATTTCCGGTTAGTGAGTGCTATTGCTGCCTGTGACGCAAGTGATGAAACAGTAATAACGTGTTCCTGATTAAATGTTGTTATTTTGTTATTTCCCATTGCGTTGATTAGTTGTAAGACACCCAGAACCTTATCTTCATGGTTTTTAAGTGGAATAGCAAGCATCGATTGGGAACGATAATTATTTACTTTATCGTAATTTTTAGTTCCGGCATTATCAAACAGCTCCTGCTCGTAAACATCAGCTATATTCATAGCTTTTCCGGAATGGAATACATAAGTTACAAAATTATTCAGGTTCTTAGAGTTATCTTTATGGAACAAGGTTACACTGGGCCATTTTTTCACATCTGCAATACCCAGTTGAATATTTTTTGATATCGTACATACAATCTTAAAATCCAATTTTGTTTCATCGTCAGAAAGAGCATAAACAGTACCTGCATCAGCTTTCGTAAATCTCATGGCTTCTGCTAAAACCAATTTGAAAAACTCATTCAGATCTTTTTCAGCAGAAAGCGCTAAAGCGATTTTTTTTAAACTTTCAATATGCTTTAAAATATTCTCTTTGATTTCCATATCCTCAATATTTTTTTCAGAATGAGATTTTAAGCTATTATGTCAATATTTAATTGAGTAATAGTAGGTTCCTGATTTCCCGAAACAGATTAATATTATCATTATTTTATGTTGCCGATTTCAGGAGTTTTGTCATTAAATATTTGACAGATTAAAAATAGGAAATATTTATAGTTTTAAATTTTTAATTCATAATATCAAAAGAAATGCTGCTGAATCAGAGCTATTTAATATAGGAGATGAGGGACAATTTCATGAGTGCAATTTTAATAGTAGAAGACGACAAGAATCTACAGGTAACTTTATCTCATATTCTTCAGGAAGAGGGATTTGAGGTTATTTCAACAATGTGGGGCAGTATGGCTCTGGAAGAAGTAAAACGAGGTAACGCTGATTTGATATTACTTGATTTGATGCTTCCCGGTATGAATGGCATGCAGGTTCTTGAACGCGTGAAAAAAATAGATAAACACCTCCCGGTGATCATGATAACGGGTTACGGTAGTGCTGAAAGTGCAGTAAGAGCAATTGAACTAGGCGCCTATGATTATATCAATAAACCCTTCGATTATGAAAAACTCATAAGTAAAATTTCCAAAGCTCTTAAAAAAAGTAAAAGAAAGAAAAGAGGACCCCTGGGCAGAGCCTTAAAAAAAATATCAGCAGATTTACGTGACACAAAAGATAGTATGTTAGGGAATAATAAATAATCATTCAAACTTATATTAACATCAGCTTTTACCTGTAGAGAAAAATGGAATCAATTATATTATCAGCTGGTCAATCTGCCAGAATGGGGATTAATAAAGCCTTACTTGAGATCAATGGCAAAAGGGTTCTTGATATTCTGCTAGCCAAATTGAACCTTATCTCAACCAGTATATATATTATTCTGGGTGATAACTATGCCGAAGTGGAAAAATATCTGCAGACTTCAAAACAAATGAGTAAAAAAATTGAACTGATTTTTAATGAGAATCACATGAAAGGTATGTTTACATCTGTAATTAAAGGTTTCCAGCAGACCTCAGCCCAGGATTATGTTTTGCTGCAGATGATTGATCAGCCTTTTGTAGGGATAGAGCTTTATGAGCAGTTGATGAAGAACGTTGACGATTATAACATGATCTTTCAACCTGCTTCGGGATCAGCAGATTCTGTTAAACCTGGTCATCCACTTATCTTTTCAAAAGAATTTAAGGAAGTATTGCTGAATAATCCTGGTTGGAAAAATTTGCGGAATGTGATTAGGGCATGCGAAAGCCAAAGAAAATTTTATTTTACAGATGATGAATCGATATTCATGAATTTGAATACACCTGAAGATGTTAAAAAATATCAGAGACGGAGTGGAAATGGAAACACCATTATTTGAAATTCTGAAAAAAGCAGTAGAAAATCAGGAAAGATCAACAGCATTTATTATGGCTACTGTTGTGGTGGGGGCTGAAAAAACTCCGGGTAGAAGCGGTTTCAAATTATTATCTTATCAAGATGGCAGTTTTGAAGGTACAGTCGGGGGCGGGAAGCTGGAAAGAATGGTTCTTGATAAATGCAAAGAGCTACATTTAACCGGAAAGAACGATTTTGTAGAATATAAATTAACCGAAGATACTGACGGAATTGGCATGGTTTGCGGGGGAATTGCTAAAGTTTTTTTTGAGTATTTCGGACCTGC
>LKUH01000497.1 GCA_001412425.1 Candidatus Cloacimonas sp. SDB | reverse complement strand
AGTATTGCTTTTGCAGAAAAAAATTTACCTTGTTTTTAAATCTGATAGAAAAATACTTTTGAAAGCTGCTTTTTTAGGCTGCTTAAATCCATTTCTTTACTATCTTGTATTATTTAAATCATATTCCATATTACCTGCACAAATAGCACAGGTTTTAAATTACACCTGGCCAATTGTTTTGGTGATTCTTTCCGCGATATTTCTCAAGCAGAAAATTAAGAAGATGGAATATGCAGCCATTCTCATCAGCTTTTTAGGCGCTTTCGTAATAATTTCTGGAGGAAGTCTTAACACTATAGTTAATTTCAATTCATTTGGCTTAATTCTCGCTTTTGGCAGTTCGTTTATTTGGGGATTTTATTGGCTGCTGAATCTAAAAAGCAAAGTGGAAGTTATTGTACAGCTTTTTTTAAATTTTTTGTTTGGATTGATATATATATCTGTTTTATATTTTTCAACTATTTCATCGGTTCCTGACTTCAGAGGTATATTCGGATCTGCTTATGTGGGATGTTTTGAAATGGGATTTACCTTTATTTTATGGCTAAAAGCTATTAGATTATCTGATAAAACTTCTAATGTTGGAAATTTAATTTATCTTTCTCCATTTTTGTCTTTATTATTAATTAGAATATTTATAAAAGAATCTATATACCTATCTACTGTTATTGGTTTATTATTAGTTGTATTAGGTATTTTGTTGCAAAGAAAATTTTCATCTAGCAAAGATATAGGGGAGGATTGATGAAAAAAACAAAAATTGTATGTACTATAAGCGATTTTATCAATAAACCGGAAATTCTTAATAAATTAATTGACCGGGGGATGAATGTGGTGAGAATAAATTTTTCACATTCAGATCACCGGGGAGCTCTTAACATGATTGAAATAATAAAAAATATAAGAAAAAACAGAGATACCAGCCTTTCAATCATGATTGATACAAAAGGACCAGAAGTAAGAGTATTTGGCTATAATGAAAAAATTTATTTAAAAAAGAATGATGAAATTACAGTTAAAAGCTCAATTGAAAAGGATTTAGCTGATGTGGTAAGTGAAAAAAAATATGA
>LKUH01000496.1 GCA_001412425.1 Candidatus Cloacimonas sp. SDB | reverse complement strand
TCTGAAAAATCTGTCTAAATCTGTCTGGATCAATAAACCTGAAAATATCGAAAATATGGTGAAGGAATTATGAAAAATATTAAACTACTAAAGTGTCCAAGATTGATTGACACATTCCGAATTCAACTGACTTCTCATATACGTTTACAAAATTCTGAACCAGATATTTATGCTTACCATGTGCTTTTTGTATTCCATGACTAGATTTGACACGTTCCATATTCTAATTTCTACTCAGTCTATAACAAATTCATTTTAATAAGCTAAGTCACTTAAATACTTGACCTGTTCACAAAATACAAAATAAACTGAATAAGGAGTTAACAATGCACAGAAAAACATTTATAGTAATAAGCATTTTGGCAATGATACTACTAACAGGAAGTTTAATAGCCTGGACACAAGAAGTCGAATGCGTAGCTAATTATTCTGGCGAAGGATATGTTCAAGTAATTTGGGAAGATCAGGTATATTCAACGACATCATTGTTTATTTTATCAACTAATCCAGTTACAGTAGATGTTAATTGTCCTAACAATTATTATTCATATGTAGTTAAATTGGTTGGTAATACGAGTTATGCAGGCCAAATAATTCAAGACTCTGATCAACAAGAGGTAGTATACACAACAGGCCCAATAACTCTCACTGTTGATCTAGATCCCAGGGAGGACCCAAACCCACCTGCAGGAGATTAAGGATAACTCATCCTGGCAACTTAAAAGTTGCCAGGATGTTTATTAAATTTGCATAATATAGTAAAGAATGAAAGGAGGAAACTTATGAAGGTTTTATTTATTTTCATGTTCGTAATAATATTTAGTCTCTCATATCTCTCATCACAGACATTTGAAATTTCAAAAGTTTCTGAACTTGCCTACAATCAAGATAGTACAGGTCATGATTGTATACAAATTATCGACAATATTTTGTATTACACAAGTCGAAATGGTTTAGAAATTTATACAATTTCGGATAATGGCCATATTGAAAGGGTGTCAATGTTAACAATACCAGCGAGTAGTACTATGATAACTAAAGATCAGTACTGTTATCTGGTAGCTGGAGGTTATCAATATTCACCTATCCCTTCTTACTTCATTACAGTATACAAAATTGATGTAAGTGACATTTACAATCCAATTATTTTAGATCAGATTGATTATGAAGATCTAAATTTTAGTTTGTACTTAGACGATTTTGGTGAAACTTTCATGTCTAGTTGGGTTTACAATTCTGGATGCAATTTTAAGTTCTATGATTATGAGAATATGGAACTAATTGGACATGTAATCACCGAGAATTATAGAATAATAGTAAATGACAGTCTTCTTGTAAATCAATTTGGAAATATAAAATATATTGAGAGGTACAATCCGCCTACTGAACTTGAAGTTATTGGTTCTATTGATGTTTCACCTTATTCTGATGATGACTCTGTTTATTATCATTTTAAAGTTGTTAATGATACAATTTTATCTGCAGTGAATAGCAGGAATATTACTTTCTGGAATTTCAGTGATGTTACTGATTGGCAATATATTTCAAGATACACATTACCTGAAGATTCCGGAATGCTAGGGAATAAACAATATGTGATTACTGAAGAATATGCGATAATTTTTGATGGAGGCTTAATAAAATTAATCGATATTTCAGATATATTTAATCCCACTTTACTCGACTCAATAGCACATAATATGTGGTTCTGGGGTCAAGCATGTGATATCTATGAGAATAACATTTACGTTGGTACTGTTAATGATGGAATTCAACATTACATAATTAATGATAACCAACTAAGTTATGTTACTAGCTATTATGATTATAAAAGATTTCTATCAGGTTACTTATATGACGACAAACTTATCACCAAGGTACTCGAGGAAGGATATTATTTATTTGATATAGAAGATCCTTTTAATCATACTGATTTGGGTTTATGGTTTGAGGATAAGCAGCTTCAAACATTAAATAGTGCGGGGAATTGGATGGTATTGAAGAACTATGAGAATTTAAGTTTTGAGATCTATGATATTACCAACATTGAAAGCCCATCTTTGATAAATACGATGTATTGGGATGATCTCTATGAATGGAGTACTTTTTTTTGTAGAGTTGATGAATATAATCCAGACATATTGTATATATTCAATTATAATAGTAATTTTCGAAAATATGACATTTCTGAAACAGGTAATCCTATTTTGTTAATTGAATATGAACTTCCATCAATTCCCAATAGCCTTGTTGTAATTAATTCAAACATCTATTTTACTGAGAGTTCTAGTGAAAACAGCTATAATCTGCATATAATAAGTGGTTTGGATATCAATGAGCCCTATCAAGCCAATGAAATACCGAATTTTACATCTAATGAGTATTTAAATTCTCAATGCGGATTTTTAGTAACTCATAACTTAAATTATAATAGCGTAGCACAAATTTTTCAGTTAGATAACCCACTTAACCCTGAATTATATTTTACACCCACCTGGGGCGAACGAATTGAGATTAAAGAAAACCTCGTCTTTGCTATAGCTGATTTTATTATAGGAGTATATGAGTTAGGAGCAAGTTCGTCAGAACCTTTAGCTGTCTTTAACGGATTGAGCTATACTTACAATATTCATCTTACCGAACATGAAGGAACTAATTATCTGATAACGAATGAAATGAATAGCATTGGATTATTTGAATATACATATTCCCCCAGTTCAGCTGATGATGAAATTCTTGAGAATAAAATTGTATTAAATAATTATCCAAATCCATTTAATCCTGAGACTATAATAGAGTTTTGACCTGACCCCCAAAAACTGGACAGTTTATAATGTTAGTCTATAAAACTGTC